>JBDUAU010000155.1:0-4574 GCA_040004485.1 Saprospiraceae bacterium | reverse complement strand
AATCACACCGTCACATCATCATCACATCACTCCATCACTAAATCCACTATTTTGGAGGCTCAACCATGTCAAATATTCCATTAGCCGAGCGGATGAGGCCCAGGTCGATAGCTGAGATCCTGGGACAGGAGCACCTTCTGAGTGAGGGGGCTATCCTGCTGAAGGCTATTCGTTCAGGGAAGATTCCTTCCATGATCTTGTGGGGACCTCCGGGCGTCGGAAAGACTACTTTAGCCAGGGTGATTGCCGGGGAGATGAATCGATCATTTATTGCACTTTCGGCTATCAATAGTGGTGTCAAGGATGTGAGAGATGCGATAGACCAGGCCAAAAAGCAGAAATACTTTGACAGACCGGGACCTATCCTGTTTATCGATGAGATACATCGATTCAGTAAATCGCAACAGGACTCACTTCTGGGTGCTGTTGAGGATGGAACAATTACATTGATAGGTGCGACTACTGAGAATCCATCTTTTGAAGTGATCTCCGCTCTCCTTTCAAGAAGCCAGGTGTATGTGTTGAAACCACTTGATGAGGATACAATGAGAAAACTCATCAAACGCACCATTGAGCAGGATCCGGAGTTGAAAGAAAAAAATATCATCATCGAAGAAGATTTTGCCCTGCTTCAACTGACAGGAGGTGATGCACGAAAATTACTTTCCGCTATAGAGATCATCACTAGTCAACCTGGAAAGGATGTCATCATTAACAACGGCATCGTTCAGGAAGCAATTCAACGAAATATTGCGCTGTATGATAAAGGTGGTGATCAGCATTATGATATCATTTCGGCTTTTATCAAATCGATGCGTGGCTCCGATCCGAATGCTGCAGTGTATTGGTTGGCGAGAATGCTGCATGGAGGTGAGGATATAAAATTTATTGCACGACGCATGGTCATCCTTGCAGCAGAAGATATTGGTCTTGCGAATCCGAATGCACTATTGCTTGCACAATCCTGTGCAGATGCGATACAGTTTGTTGGCATGCCTGAAGCACGGATCATTCTTTCCGAAGCAGTGATCTATCTTGCCACGAGTCCGAAATCAAATGCAGCATATGATGCTATTGGCCATGCGATGCAGTATGTCAATGAGACAGGACCATTACCAGTTCCATTACATCTGCGAAATACACCTACGCAAATGATGAAAAACATGGGCTATGGCAAAGGATATGAATACAGTCATCAGTATGAAGGAAATTTTTCTCCACAGGAATATATGCCGGATGATGTAGCCGGTACAAATTTTTATAAACCCGGTGATAATAAACATGAACAAGAGATAGCGAATCGGTTGAAAAATTGGTGGGGAGAAAAATATGGTAAGCAGTAAGCAGTAAACAGTAAATAGTAAATAGTAAATAGTAAGCAGTAAATAGTAAGCAGTAAATAGTAAGCAGTAAATAGTAAGCAGTAAACAGTAAGCAGTAAACAGTAAGCAGTAAGCAGTAAGCAGTAAAGCAGTAAATAGTAAATAGTAAATAGTAAATAGTAAATAGTAAGCAGTAAACAGTAAACAGTAAAGTAAGTAGTATCCAAGCGCACAATCGAAAATCAAAAATCAAAATTTCTAAATGGCTTCCTAAATGTTCTTATGTTTCTTAAGTGGTTCATTTTTTTTTGATTGGCGTATTAGCGTTAATTAACGAAATTAGCGTCTTCAAAATCTAATATTTACGATGATCATATACAAATTCGGGGGGACATCACTGGGCACAGCGGAAAGAATGAAATCTGTAGCTGACCTCGTCGTACGTGATGACCTACAAAAGATCATTGTCTTATCTGCCGTATCAGGCACCACAGATATGCTGATCAAAATCTCCAGGTCTACTGTGGAACAAGGGGAAGTGATCATCAGCCAGATGGAAAAACTGTATGAGGAATACGTAAAGGCTTTGTTTTCTAAAGAAGAAAACCTTCTGGAAGCGAAAACTTTTTTGGAAGCAATATTCGATGGACTTAGGACAGGTATTACAAAAGCACTCCCCCGTGACGAACGATTGTTTGTCGCCTACGGAGAAATGATTTCCTCTTCATTTTTTATCAATCTTTTGCTTGAGCGGGGCATCGATGCTGCATTTCTTTCTGCCCTTGATTTTATGATAGCTACAGATGGAGAGCCCAATATGCCAGCCATCAAATATTTCATCCGGGAATCACTTGACAAAGTCGGAGAAAAAAATATCTATGTGACCCAGGGTTATATTTGCAAAAATGATAAAGGTGAAATTGATAATCTACGCCGCGGTGGAAGCGATTATTCAGCAACGATCATCGGCGCAGCATTGAATGCTGATGAGATCCAAATCTGGACAGACATCGATGGTGTACACAACAATGATCCTCGAATCGTCAAAAAAACAAGCCGCATCGATGAACTCAGTTATGCTGAAGCTGCAGAGCTTGCGTATTTCGGAGCGAAGATACTGCATCCTTTATGCGTTCGACCAGCACGTGAAGCAAAAGTTCCTATCCGTCTTCTCAATACATTGAATCCATCTGCAGAAGGAACCATCATCCAAAACGAAAATCAAAAAGAAGCCGCCGGTGTCAAGGCCGTCGCCGCCAAAGATGGAATCATCGCCATCAATATCCGATCGTCACACATGCTTATGGCTTATGGATTTCTGAAAAAAATCTTTGAAGTATTTGAAAAATATAAAACATCAGTGGACATGGTCACCACTGCTGAAGTCGCCGTATCCCTTACCATTGATGATGACAGCAACCTTGATCAGATTGTCGCCGAACTTGAAAAATATTGCACCATCGCCATTGACAGAAACCAAACTATAATCTGTGTAGTCGGTGCTTTCCGCAAAGACGATGCAGGTATTGCAGTTCAGGTCCTTGAACCTCTGAAGGACATTCCGATCAGGATGATTTCATCCGGTGGAAGTGAGTCTAATATTTCAGTGTTGATAGATTCGAAATATAAACAGCAGGCACTGGAAGCGTTGAACCGGGATTTGTTTGGACACGAATGAAATTTTGATTTTCGCCGTTCGTTTCGGCTACGCGGTTGCTGAGCTGACCTTGATCACCTTACCACTACAAATTTCTCCCTCAACATCTTCCCTTTATCACTCCTCAATGTGATGATATAAGTCCCTGTAGCAAGAGATGAAACATCAATTTCGTTTTTACCATCAATTAAAGTAGTCAATTGTATTGTTCCTGTCATGTCAGAGATTTCAGCTTTTCCATTCAATTGTTGTAGAATAGTTGAAGTGATGCGAATTCGTTGATCCGCAGGATTCGGCACGATCGAAATCGTATTGCCTACAATTTCATTTGTCGCAGTAGTCATACACACGCCGGGAAGATTTTCATCCATCCAGGCAAGCCGACCGATGATCCAGTTTTTCATGTAATCAATTTCTTCCTGGTAGGTCTGCCCGATAAAATTATTTGGCCAGACATAAATGCCCAGGATGGGCCAGCGAACATAATTTCTGGATTGCACACTTGCGAATTCTGCAGCCATGCTATCGACATAATGCAATATCGATGTATTGCTCAATACATTCTGACGAAGAGATTGATATCTGCATTGCACGCTGTTCTGAAAGAAAGTATCCTGCAACAAGCGAGGCCACCAAAGAGGTGTATTTCCGCATGCACCACTGTCATTGTAAGACCACCCATCCAGATTTTGCGAATTGCAGTAATCGACATTTCCATAGGCTATGTTGAAATCCCAGAGCGGACCAAAATGAAGCAATGAATCCTTCGAGTCGCGATCCTTGTACATGTAGGTGCTTAACCGGTATCCATCTACATTGTGCCCCAGTTCATTGATAAGAAAATAATCAACCGTTGATGGCACATCAAGATATTTTCTGTAACCAATATGCGCATCCTGAAAATCATCGCCGTACAGTGATGATTCAAAATCATTGAAGAAATTCTGGATGTAATCCTTCTGAGGTTGTTGAAGATTTGGACCCGCAGGATCTTCGTAAACGATTCGGACTTCATTCACCTGGTCAGTGCCGAGGTAATGTGAAACGAAATAGGTACCATCGCCATCGTCTCTGTCCACTTTGAGGATGTATCCACCAGTTCGCTTTTCACCTACGGTATCTGCTACCGTCAGCTTTGATATATTGACACGGTTTTTGTCACGTTTTATTTTTTCTTCAACACCATACACGCCCTGGTAGTCACCATTGATAAAGAGCTCAACAAATTTTGTGCGGGGTGCATATCGTCCTTCCTCATTGCCAAGCTTGTAAGTCAAAGCATCACGGATAAAACTTTTATCAGTGTAAGGCGCATACAGAATCCAGTCCTCTTCTTTCGGAAGACCAAGCAAAGGTGTTTCAAAATTATTTCCCAGTGAATCCCTCATTTCCATTCCGAAATTTTTCTTTGGAAAGGATTGAGATGAAGCGCCACGCACTTCGATGCCCATGTAGCCATTAAGGACCGGTGTATCCAAGATGTGATTAAGCACACCCGGGCCATTGTCGATCACTTTTATTTTTCCGTTGATCTTAGGCTCATTCGGTACCGTGACATTGTCCGTAGTTAGAAGTATGATTGGAAATTTAGACGA
>JBDUAU010000332.1:0-4579 GCA_040004485.1 Saprospiraceae bacterium | reverse complement strand
TCACTATCCGCGGTATTTGAGACAGTCAATAAAAATATGAACCACTTAAGGAGCACAAGAACACTTAGAAAGTCACTTAGAAAAAATTAATCTGCGGCTCTTGAAACAGTAAAAATGTAAGTCCACACAGTAGATCTAATATGCCCGCTTTAAAAAATAATTCTGCGTAAATCTGCGTAAAAAGAATCTGCTGCTTTTTATTTCGCATCTTCCACAGAAGAGCCGGCAGCAATATCATTTTCAACAATAATGTTTTCTTTCGATAATTCTTCAGAAGCTGCTTTTGATTTAAATATCCGGCGATGAAAAAGTAATAATGATATAACTCCCGTAGAAATAGAAGCGTCAGAGATATTGAAGACGGGTCTGAAAAACTGAAAACGCTCTCCACCCCAAATCGGAAACGAAGAAGGTAATGTTGTATCAATCATCGGGAAGTACAACATATCGACCACCTTTCCAAAAAGGAAAGAAGCATAACCTCCTCCTTCAGGAAACATCGTCGCTAAACCACCGTGATATGGGGTATTTGAAAAAATAAGGCCATAGAAAGCACTATCCAGAATATTGCCAAGTGCTCCGGCAAGTATCAGTGAGAAAGACAAGATCACTCCCACTGTTTCTTTCACCTTGATCAGATTATGTATGATGTACATAAGAAATCCTACTGCAACCAATCGGAAAACACTCAATGCAAGCTTTCCCAAATTGCCTCCAAGGGAAAGACCGAATGCCATGCCTTCATTCTCCACAAAATGAATGCGGGCCCATGACAATCCTAATATTCCAAACTCCTCTCCATATTCCATATGCGTCTTGACCCATATCTTGATACACTGATCAATGAATAAGACAAGGAAAACAACACCGATAACTATTCCTGAGCGAGTTGAGATTTTCATGCGATAAAGGGCTCTTATGTTGTTTTACTTACGTCCGTGAATAAAACGATATACTCAGGAGTTCTATGCAGAAAACCGGAATGAAATGGAACGCTATTTAATTTTTAATTCTGAGCTTGTTTCGCTTCAATGGATAAAGTAGCATGTGGAACAGCACGAAGCCTCTCTTTTGAAATCAGCTTACCGGTTTCTCTGCAGATACCATATACTTTATTCTTAATCCGGATTTTAGCATTATCAAGATGCTGGATTAATTTTTGCTGACGTGAAGCCATCGAACTGACTCTTTCACTTTCCAGTGTACTGAGTCCATCATCCAGACCTTTGATCTTGTTGTCAGGATTTTCAGCCATGTCTTCCAACTGTTTGAGATAGAATTCAAGTTGTTCTCTTGCTACGATCAGTTTCTGATCGATGAGCTGATCGAACTCTTCCAGCTCCTTGTCATTATATCTTGATTTTTGAGGTTCATCAGGAAAGGCAACCCCCATAGTCTTATTCTCTTTTTTATCGGACATCGTATCGTGCGATTTCACAGCATGAGCTGTGTTTTGTTTTAATGATTTACGTTGAAATTCTTTTGGTTGTTCTTTTGGTTTTTCTTCCATTGGTTTTGAACTAACGGAAGGCTTCACCAAATCAGAACTTTTGGAACCGGTGTTTTTAGCTTCCGGTTTTACAGCACTGACTACCGGCTTAGCCGGACTAACTATTGGCTTATGCTCATTTACTATTGGATGAACCGGGATACTTTTAGTTATCACTTTTGGTGCTTCATGAACCACCGGTTTGGGAGCGACCTTTACAGGTGGTTTGACAGCTACTACAGGTTTGGTTATTGGAGCGGGCTTAATAACGTGGCTTGTTACTTTTGGATGAGTCACTGTGCTTACAGCTTTTGAGGCTGCGTGCTTAACTGCAGGAAGAACTTTGGCCTTGGCTGTCATGACAGGTTTTGCGACTGCTTTTGGTGCTACTGATTTAATCTGAGTTTTTGGTAAGGGTTTTACAATTTTTGATTTTACCTGGCTTACTTTAACGGGTGCTGCCTTTTTAGGGACAGATTTTGGAGCAGGCTTAGACACATGTTTTTTTGCCGCAGGAGCCGCCTTCTTTACTTTGGAAGCTACTACTGACCTGGATGGTGCTTTAGCCTTGGAAACAACTACTGGTTTGGAGGGTTTCTTTCCTTTGGCAGGGGCCTTTGGAGCAGGTTTCTTCACAGCAGCAACCTTTGAGGGTTTGCCCTTTGTGGCTGTTACCTTGGATGTCTTAGTGTTTTTCTGAGTGGCCATAACGACCCGATTTTAAATTAAGTGGATTTTCAGACAGTTCAGGAGCTAATGGGGCCTGAGTACGATCTAAAAAGCGCCGCAAATTTACATGAAAGGATATAATACGAGCTATTTGATTGATAATAAGGCTGGTTTTTGACCTCTTATAATCATTTTCGATGTAAATAAGTTCTAATCCCTATTTATTTTTAATTCAAAAAGTTGATAATCATATACTTACATAATTTGATAAATAATTTTTTACAATAAAAATAAATGAGATCTTATCCTCTTAACGACCGGTATTTCAAAATTCAGGGCTTCCCCTAAGGATCAGATACGAGAATTTAGGGTAAACTCCCACCCCGGAGGAAGGACAAACTGAGCTGATGATTTCCCTCATGATACACTGTGGAGATACTGTTTTAGCCAATCTTTATCTTTACCGTCAAATGAGGGGTAAGACATTACATAATAAGGTCAATCGGGATGAATTAAGGGCGCTGATTCAAAAGGAGGAGATACGGAGAACGACCCTTTCCTTTTATGTATATGCCTATATCCCGGATCCTGATGCCTTCAGGGATTCATTTTATAAGGCTCTTCAGGACCTTGATGTCTTTGGACGTATCTACGTTGCTCATGAAGGTGTCAATGCCCAGCTTTCTGTCCCTACCCGGCGACTGGATGAATTGAGAGCTTATCTGGATACCATTCCTTTTCTGAACCATATTCGCCTGAACATTGCGGTGGAGGACAATGGAAAATCCTTTTTTACCCTGGCGATTAAAGTCCGAGAGAAGATTGTGGCTGATGGCCTGACAGATCCTGGCTTTGATGTCAGAAATAGCGGCGTTCACCTCAATGCTGAATCATTCAATCAGCTGACAGAAGATCCGGAGACCATCGTCGTGGATATGCGCAATCATTATGAAAGTGAGGTAGGCTATTTTGAAAAAGCAATCCTGCCTCCAATGGAAACATTCCGCGAAGGACTGCCGATGGTGGCGGAGATGTTGGGAATAGAGAAGGAAAAGAATATCATCATGTACTGCACCGGTGGTATACGATGCGAAAAAGCGTCTGCTTATCTAAAGTTTAGTGGATTTACAAATGTCTATCAACTAGATGGCGGTATCATCGAATATGCAAGACAGGTCGAACAATCAGGTCTCCGCAATAAATTTATAGGAAAGAATTTTGTGTTTGATGAGCGGCTTGGCGAACGAATTTCAGATGATGTCGTGGCTACATGTCATCTGTGTGGAGCTCCATGTGATACACATACGAACTGCGCAAATAGTGCGTGTCATCTTCTCTTTATTCAATGTCCTGAATGTGCAAATGACTATGAGGGATGTTGTTCTGTCAAATGCCAGGAATTTAATACGCTGCCGGAGAGTGAACGAAAGGCTCTTCGTTCAAAGATGGAATTCAATGGTACTAAATTTTCGAAGAGTAAGCCGGGAATGCTTTAGGCTGAGACTCAGCCAATTTGTTTAGAAAGTTTAGAAGGTTTAGAAAGTTTAGTTTAAGGCTCGTGCGAAAACTTTCAGTTTATAGAGTTGAAAGAGTTTAGAAAGTTTAATTTATAAAAGGTTATGGGTTTATAGGCTTATAAACTACAATCATATAAACCTATAATCCTATAAACCTTTTCAAATGATCACTGTACAAATGGCATGTCTGCAGGCCAGTGGTTCATGGCATCAATAGTTCCGCCCATCAATGCAAGAGTGATGACCCAGTAAAGGATATTAATCGCCAGATTTTTGAAATTTTTTCTTTCGAACAATCCATTGATGACCATGACGGGCATCGCCACGAATAAAGACAAAAGAACCCCATGTAAAGCACCATGCTTGAATGAGTCAAATTGTCCTTCTTGTCCGGGACCATCTACATAGTTCAATACAAACATTGACAGCAATAAAGACATCAACAGAGAGACACCAAAAATGACAGCCATATTTCCTTTCTTAAGTGTATCCTTAGTGAAACCCATAGAATCCATCCATGCTTTTCCGAAGACTTTATCATGATAGTAAATGAAACCCACGATCATAGGGATGAGGGTTGAAATAAGAATGGCGAGCCAATTGGTTGGAGGCATAGTTGTTTTGTTTTGATTGTTAGTTAATTGTTGAAATGTAGATAAAAAAAATGATCCGAATTTGGATTTTCGATTTAAGATTTAATTGGACACCGGATTAAGTCCCACCTGGCGTCGGGAATTCGCTTTGTCAAGATGCGGGACTCCAGACGAAAAGGATTTTGGACCGGTTTTAACGGAGACGCGATACTTCGACTTGCTAAACTCAACCTTGTGCCATGGTTCGACTTGCCTCACTCATCCTCGTGCTATGGTTCGACACATTCGACAAGCTCAGTGCGACGCCTGCT
>JBDUAU010000287.1:0-15581 GCA_040004485.1 Saprospiraceae bacterium | reverse complement strand
GAATTAGATAAGGGTCTTGAAAAAACCAAATCAAACCTCTTCCAGCGGATATCAAAAGCTGTTGCTGGAAAATCCACGGTCGATATCGAAGTTCTGGATGAACTGGAGTCCGCACTCATCTCAAGCGACGTTGGGCTGGAAACCACCATCAAAATTATCGAGCGGATTGAAGCCCGTGTAGCCAAGGACAAATACCTCAATGTCAATGAGCTCAATACCATATTACGTGATGAGGTAGCTGCTATTCTGACTGAAAATAATACCACAGACCTTGACGATTTTGAAATCCCGGCCGGTAAAAAACCCTACGTGATGCTGGTAGTGGGTGTGAACGGAGTAGGAAAGACAACCACAATAGGGAAGCTTGCATATCAGTACAAACAGAAAGGACTGTCAGTATTATTAGGTGCAGGCGATACATTCAGAGCTGCTGCTGTTGACCAACTTAAGATTTGGGCCGACCGCGTAGGTTGTGCTTTTTATAGTAAAGGAATGAATACAGATCCTGCAGCCGTCGCTTTCGAAGCAGTGAAAGAAGGTATCAAATCAAATGCTGATGTAGTCATCATTGATACCGCAGGAAGACTTCATAATAAAATAAACCTGATGAGGGAATTGACGAAAATCAAAAACTCCATCGACAAGTCCCTGCCCGGAGCACCACATGATGTCATGCTGATTCTTGACGCCACCACAGGACAAAATGCAATGGAACAATGCCGCCAATTTTCAGAAGCTACAGAAGTGACATGCCTGACACTGACTAAACTTGATGGTACTGCCAAAGGTGGCGTGGCTTTAGGTATTTCTGATCAGTTTAAAATTCCAATTAGGTTTATAGGGGTAGGAGAGAAAATTGATCAGCTACAGATATTTAATAAAAAAGCGTTCGTCGAATCATTATTTAAATCATCTTCATCGGTTTCAGAGGAAGCATAGAAAAACTGATTTAAACTTTCGATTTTCTCTGACTTGGAGGAAACAAAAATTCCAGCTTGATATGGTCAGCTCAGCCAAATAAAAAAGTGGTCCCGATAACGGAAGACCACATTCCTATTGTAAAATATCCAACCAAAAAATTGCCCTATTCTCTTGATGAGGAGAATTATTATTTTCTATCAACCAAATGGATCTTTATCGAATATCTGGTCAATTGCCTCATCTGGTTGTATTTCACCTTACTATAATTTAATATCTGCTTAACGTATGCACAGACTGAAGCGCTGTCACCATTGACGTCCAGGATAATAAGCTCGTTCCTGGCATTAATAAGAAAACCAACCGTGACAACCTGATCTACCATATCAGGCAACAGGACGGCATTATTCTGAACCAATTTAGTTACCTCTTTCCTGAGTACATCTATTGAATTATCTCGTCTTTCCGGAGAAGCGGTGATGGGTGTTAAAGAAGCTACATTGATTATAAATATCGTCAATATCAATATCCTTAAAAAATATTTCATCATAGTATATTTGAAAAATGAACACATTGATTGATCAGGGCATTAAAGCAAACTCTTTACGGGTTTAAATACTTCTGTCATATAGACGCCATTTTCAGAGAGTAGTTGCTTTAAACGTCAGATTATTCGTTGAATAGGCGCATTTTATATACAAATAAGCATCAGGCTTCATTTGTAAGCCTCGATTAACCACAGATTTAACAGAATCATCTAAACTGTGTTCCGGCTTAACATGAAAAAGTTCCTGTTTATCCGTATTCTGAAGGATTTGCAATTGGGAGGCCATGTGTTTTTAAGTTATTTATCTATCATTGATCTTAGATTGGAAAACTGTATTAATGAATAAATTATACATGCTATTAGGTATTATCGGATCTGCATTTCTCCTGGTCTCTAATTCTGCCAATCCTCCCGATGCCCATACAGGAGCTCCGGGTGAGCTTTTTTGTGCGAATTGCCACTCATCCAATGGTTCATCATTGGCTGGGACGATATCAGTGGAAGGGTTTCCTGCATCGATCACTCCGGAAGAAACATACACGCTGACGGTCGTCAACAGGAACACAAATGGTGGAGGGGTTAAAGCCGGATTTCAAATAACCATTTTAGGTCCGTTAAATACAAAGGCAGGTGATATGAGTATGCCTTCTGCAAACTCTGCAACCTCTATGTTGAACGGCCGGCAATATTTTGAACACCACCCTGCTACCACTTATACGGATAGCAATGTTGTAAAATGGACTATATTATGGAAGGCACCCTCTTTGGCAGGAGGAAGCACCATCACCTGGTATGCTAATGGTATGATAGCCAATGGCAATGCAAAAGAAACCGGCGATAAGCCTGTTTCATCAAAAGGTACGGGTACTGTTATTTTGGCAGCTACGCAAAATATAACCACTGAAGGATCACCAACAATATATCCAAATCCGGGTTCTGGCATGATTCATATCGCATTGCCTGATCAGACATCTCCCTCTGGTCAAGTCAGATTCTACGATATATCCGGAAAAATGGTAAGTCAGGCTAAGATTGAACAAGGTATCTTCAATACTCCTGATCTTCCACCTGGAATATACCTGATACAGTTTAAGAATGGTGATCGGTCATATGTGACGCGTTGGTCAAAGATTTAAATTAATCAGGAGAGGCCGCATAACTTCTCTCTGAAATAAATCCACCCTGAAGATTTATAATGGATATAGTGATGTATCCATTTTGACTTAAGCATTTTAATTAATACCAATCCATATCATGAATAAAAAATACTCAATACTCGCTTTGTTTGCAAGCGCTTTTTTATGGTTTGCTTTTCCTAATAATCCTCCAAATGGAAACACTGGTGCGCCCGGAGAAAACACTTGTGGAACCAGTTGTCATACCCTCAATGGTGGAACCCAGGATGGGATTGTGACGGTCACCGGTTTGCCGGCATCAATAGAGCCTTGTACGAACTATGTCCTTACAGTTACAAGCTCCAATCCAAATGGAGTAGCTGTAGTAGCAGGATTTCAGCTAACGATTCTTAATAGTGCAAATAATATTGCCGGAACGCTTAGCAGTCCTTCAGCAGGATCTGCTCTGGAAACAGAAAATGGTCGGCAGTATTGGGAACACAATACACCTGCATCTTATCCGGGATCAAACATTATAACCTGGACAGCCACATGGAAATCGCCAAGCTCTCCTGCCAATACCACTGTCACTTG
The DNA here is from genome assembly GCA_040004485.1 of Saprospiraceae bacterium. GTDB lineage: Bacteria > Bacteroidota > Bacteroidia > Chitinophagales > Saprospiraceae > Opimibacter. The sequence goes on along the minus strand of JBDUAU010000287.1, from coordinate 12,407 downwards.
TTATGTTGCGAATAATGTAGCGAATGGAAACGGAAATGATGCTGGTGATTTGATTGTTACGAATACTGCAACAGGTACACTGAATGGAGGTGCTCCGCCGTTGACGGTTTCAATACCAACTTCAACGAATATTTTATGCAATGGTCAGAATACCGGTAGCGCAACTGCTGCAGCAGCCGGAGGGATCGCACCCTTCACCTATAACTGGTCCAATGGAGGATCAGGCGCTACAATAAGTAATCTTCCTGCAGGTACCTATACGGTTACCGTATCGGATAATTGCAGTTCAACATCAACATCCAGTATAACAATTGGCCAACCGCCTGCATTGAGTTTCACAGCTGCCACAATTTCCAATGTAAGTTGCAATGGCGGTAGTAATGGTTCAATAACTGCTCACGCCGCGGGAGGTGTATCACCATACACATACAATTGGTCAAACGGTGGAAGCGGTGCTACAATTTCTAATCTTGCAGCCGGTGCATATACGGTGACAGTCACTGATAATAACGGTTGCACAAAAACTTCTGTCAATCAAGTGACACAACCAGCTGTCATTGTCATCAATCTCGTCACACTCACCCATGAATCATGTTCCGGTCAGGCCGATGGTGCTATAACCATTTCAGTTACAGGTGGTGTGAATCCTATTTTTGTAGAATGGTCAAATGGATTTTTAGGAACAACAATTAACAACTTAGCCCCTGATATGTATTCAGTTACTGTCACAGATAATAATGCATGCACAAAAACATCAACCTTTACTGTCAATCCCGGTGGAATCGTGAATGTCAATCTTAATCAACTTGTAAATGTGACATGTCCGGGTGGAGCAAATGGAAGCATTTCAGTAACTGCTTCAGGTGGGTTAGCACCGTATACGTATGCATGGTCAAATGGAGCAACCGTGCCGGTTATTTCAAACTTAATAGCAGGTTCATATATTGTTACAGCCACGGATAGTCATGGATGTCTGTTGGTAAAAGGATATACCATCACGCAGCCTCAGCCAATTGATATTCAGATCCAACAAACAATACAAAATTTATGCTTTGGTAATAGCAGCGCCAGTCTGACAAGCTCTGCTACCGGCGGCACCTCCCCATTCACCGCGTCATGGTCAAATGGCGTAAATGGAAACATCAATTCAAATCTACCCGCAGGTACTTATACAGTAACCATAACGGATGATAATGGATGCACAAATACAAAATCTGCAATTGTTACTTCTCCTCCACAGGTGACTGTTATTGTTACAACAACTGATGAAACGGGTGTTGGTTTAAATAACGGAACGGCTACAGCTACTCCCGGGGGTGGAACAGGTGCATTTACTTACTTATGGAGTAATGGTGGCACGACAGCTATGATTTCGGGCTTGCCACCTGCAACATATACAGTCACTGTCTCAGATGCCAATTCGTGCAGTGTTTCAGGATCAGCTCAGGTTGACCCATTTGGATGTTTACTTGATTTGCAGCTTGGAGCTGACATGATTATTTGTGAAGGTGATACAGCACTTGTTATGCCTTTCATTTCCGGTGAGACTGGAAATGTTACTTTCTTATGGTCTGACGGTTCAACAGGAGATTCACTTTTAGTTGCCAACACCGGAGAATATTGTTTGACGATTACTGATGGCGGAGGTTGCCAGGATATGGATTGTATAGTCGTCACTGAAATTATTATCCCTGAGATAACAGGTACTGTGATCAATGAGTCATCACCAGGTGCAATGGATGGATCTATACAACTTGATGTCATACCCGGAATCGTAGCTTATTTGTGGAGCACAGGCGTGACAACTCCAAATATTTCCGGACTATCTCCCGGTGTATTTTGTGTTACGGTGGTTGATGCCAATGGTTGTTCTAAATCTCAATGCTTCAATGTTCAACCCGGCAATTGTCAATTGGGGATATCTTCAATACAAACCAATGTAGTATGCGCAGGAGACACTACAGGCTCCATAACAGTTACAGCTAATAATACTACACCGCCCGTAAGTTATACCTGGTCAAACGGAGATTCAACAGCAGTAGTTAGTAATCTGGTGGCAGGAAGTTATTCAGTTACAGTTTCTGATGCTACCGGATGTTTTGCAACAGACACTTATGTGATTACGCAACCTGATCCGATAGTGATAACAATTGATAGTGTCTTAAATATTTCTAACAGTGGGGGAGGTGCTATTAATGTAAGTGTTTCCGGTGGAGTTCCTCCTTATTCGTATACATGGTTTTTTCCTGATGGAACAATGTTATCAGGGACGGAAGACATTGACAATCTTTCATTGACAGGAAATTATGTGCTTGGGGTAACTGACGGCAATGGCTGTACGTTTTTATCCGTTTCTGTTTTTGTAGACACAGATGTTGCTGTTGATCGACCTGAAAGATATAAATCATTAAAGGTGTATCCTGTACCGGCAGATGATGTGCTAATAGTTGATATGGAAACTCCAATGACTGAAGTACTTATTTCAGGTGTTGATGGTCGACTATTTAAAAGATTTGATCATCCGGTGTCTAATCATCTGAATATCGCAGATCTGGAATCAGGCTGGTACATCATCAGGATTTCAGATGGCAGGTCATGGTACATCGCCAGGATTGTTAAATAGAACACTTTATGAGAACAAGGATTTGAAGTTAAAACTTCAAATTCTTTTTCTATTTGGAATTGCCGTTTCAAGAAGTTTGCTCCTTCAATCAGGAGAGTGCTTGCCATTTGTCTGAGCAAACTTTATCAACGGCAATCTGTTAATCAATCTGCTTTTTTTTTGCTTATGTCTAAGGTAGTCTCTATTGTTGCATTGCTCGTTAGCGTTGTTCTGCTTTTATCAAATGCATCTAATCCGCCAAACGGAAACACCGGAGCTCCGGGGGAAAATACTTGTGGTACAAATTGTCATCATCTGAACGGGGGTACACAAGATGGCACTATTAATGTCGCCGGAATACCCGCTCTTATTGAACCCAACATGGCTTATGTTCTGACGGTCACAGCAACCAATCCAAATGGGGTAGCGTCACTTGCGGGATTTCAACTCACTGTATTAGACAATGCAAACGCGAAAGCAGGAAATATAACAATGGCTTCAGCAGGCTCAACAACTCAGCTCTCATCGGGAAGACAATATTGGGAACATAATCCTGCTCAACCCTTTCCCGGTTCAAACACTGTAACATGGACTGCTACCTGGACAGCTTCGAATATACCTGCCAATAGCACAGTCACATATTATATAGCAGCTAATATCGCCAATGGGGCGAATGGAAGTAATGGTGATCTCATCCTCACCGATAATGGTGGTGGTATGATGAATGGAGGCGGATCTACTTTGACAGTTTCGATTACAAATTCAACCAACCTATTATGTAACGGGCAGAATACAGGTAGTGCAACCGCGTCAGCAAGCGGTGGAGCAACTCCATACAGTTACCATTGGTCCAATGGCGCATCAGGTGCAACGATAAATAACCTTGCCGCCGGGACATATACAGTCACAGTAACAGATAATACTTCAGCAACAGCAACAGCTAATGTGATTATCACGCAGCCCACACTTCTTGTGTTAACTGCACCGACCATAACAAATGTACTTTGTAATGGAGGCAATACAGGGTCCATCACCGCACATGCATCTGGAGGAATTTCGCCTTATTCTTTCGATTGGTCAACCGGAGCCGGTACAGCTACGATTTCAAATCTTTCCGCAGGACCATACACAGTGACAGTAACTGATGATAATGGTTGTACAAAGACATCAATATATCAGATTACCCAACCACAGGCTCTCGTCATTAATCTCGTTAGTCTTACACATGAATCTTGTTTTGGACAGGATGATGGTGCGATTACAATATCCGTTTCAGGTGGGGTGAATCCAATTATTGCAGATTGGTCTAATGGTTTTTCGGGGACAACAATCAACAATTTAGCTCCAGGTACATATTCAGTAACTGTGTCTGATAATAATAATTGTACCAAAACCTCCACCTACACGATCAATGCCGGTGGAATAATAAATGTTAATCTTAACCAACTTAACAATGTGTCATGCCCAGGTGGAGCAAATGGAAGTATTTCAGTGACAGCTTCAGGTGGTATAGCACCTTATACTTATGCCTGGTCCAATGGCTCTTCAGCATCTTCAATCTCTGGCTTGGGTGCAGGAACATTTACGGTTACAGCCAGTGACAGTCATGGATGTATGTTTATTAAAGTTTACACTATAACACAGCCTCAGGCATTTGTTATATCGATACTACAACTGACGCAAAATGTATGCTTTGGAAATAGTACGGCTGATCTGACGAGTTCTACAACTGGTGGAACATCACCATACGCTTTTTCCTGGTCAAATGGGGTAAACGGTTCTAATAATTCAAATCTTCCAGCCGGTACATACACTCTAACAGTAACTGATGATCATGGCTGTACTTCTTCTAATTCTACTATAATTATTGACCCGGCTCAAGTGACAGTTTCTGTTTCAACGACTGATCAAACAGGTGTTGGACTTAATGATGGAACTGCAACTGCTAATCCAAGTGGAGGAACAGGTGCGTTTACGTATTTGTGGAGCAATGATAGTACAACGGCTATAATTTCAGGATTACCTCCCGGAATGTATTCAGTCACTGTGGCTGATACAAATGCATGCAGTATTTCAGGGTCGGGACAGGTTGATCCATTTGGTTGTTTACTGGATTTACAACTTGGTACTGACGTCATCATATGTGAAGGCGATACTGCACTTGTTTTGCCTTTCATTTCTGGTGAGACAGGAAATGTTTCTTACTTATGGTCAGATGGTTCTACTGGAGATTCACTTTTAGTTGCACACTCGGGTGAATATTGTTTGACAATTACGGATGGTGGAGGCTGTCAGGATGAGGATTGCATTGTCATCACAGAGATCATCATTCCGTCATTGAATGGTACGGTAACGAATGAATCTTTTCCGGGTGCGCAAGATGGTTCGATAACTTGTGAATCAGGTTTTGTCAATTATTTCTGGAGTATTGGTGCAGTTACTGAATCTATAAGCGGACTTCCTCCCGGAGTTTATTGTGTTACAGTCACGGATAATAATGGCTGTACAAAGTCAGCTTGTTTCAGTGTGCTGGAAGGCAATTGTCAGCTCACTATCTCTGCAGAAGTTGTAGGAGTTTCTTGTTTTGGCAATTCTACCGGAGCAGCTTTGATTATACCGAATAATGAAATACCACCGGTTTCTTATATCTGGTCTACAGGGGATACAACTTCATCAATAACCGGTCTCCCTGTTGGAAATTATAGTGTGACGGTCAGTGATGCTTCGGGTTGTTTGGCAACTGATATTATTTCGATAACGTCACCTGATTCTTTAATTATTGAATTAGATACAGTGATTGATATTACGGAAGCATTAGGAGCAATTCATGTGACAATATCAGGAGGCCAAGCACCTTATTTTTATACATGGACATTTCCGGATGGAACACAATTGTCAGGCTTTGAAGATCTTGATAATTTAAACCAAACAGGTAATTATCACCTGGAAATTCATGATTCACTTGGATGCATCATCATGTCGTCGAATATTTTTCTGGACACTCATGTAGCAGTTTATCATATAGAAAAAAATAAATCACTTAAGGTATATCCGGTGCCTGCTGATGATGTCCTTATTGTTGACATAGAAAATGAAATGACTGAAGTACTTATTTCCGGAATTGATGGACGTCTTGTCAAACGATTTGATCATCCTCAATCCAATCACCTTGATGTGGGAGATCTTGAATCCGGCTGGTACATTATCAGGATCTCCGATGGCAAGTCATGGTATATCGCCAGGATAGTAAAATAAAGATTGAAACTTTATAAGAGCGAGGACTTGTGGATAAAACTTCAGGTCCTTTTTTTTTACCGCAGATTTATGCAGATTATTTTTAGGAACTTAAAATTTTGATGGATTAAATTTTATCAAGTGCATCGATATATCAAATAACACAGGTTTATATTTTGCAGGAATTTAATTGGCGGAAATATTTTAATATTAATTTCTGCGCAATTAGCGGTCAGAAAGAAATCAGTCCAGTTTCAATACTTCAAGGAAAGTTTTTTGCGGAACCTCTACAGATCCGATCTGGCGCATCTTTTTCTTGCCCTCTTTCTGTTTTTCAAGAAGTTTACGTTTACGTGAGATGTCTCCACCATAACATTTAGCAGTTACATCTTTACGCATGGCGGAAATGGTTTCGCGCGCAATGATTTTAGCCCCTATAGATGCCTGGATAGCGATGACGAATTGTTGTTTTGGAATAAGGTCTTTAAGCTTTGCACAGATTTTACGGCCAAAAGCTTCAGCTTTTTCACGATGGACCAAAGAAGATAATGCATCCACAGGTTCGGCATTCAGTCTGATGTCCAGTTTGACGAGATCAGATTTACGATAATCTTTTGGTGCATAATCGAACGAGGCATAACCTCGCGAAATGGATTTCAAGCGGTCATAAAAATCAAAAACGATTTCAGCTAGTGGTAAGTCAAAGCTCAATTCCACTCGTGTAGTCGTCAGATAATGCTGATGCGTCAGCATGCCTCTTTTTTCAAGACACAGGTTCATGATAGCTCCTATGTATTCAGGCTTGGTGATAATCTGTGCATGGATATAAGGTTCTTCAACAAATTCTAAAAGTGTTGGGTCGGGAAGATCATTCGGTGTATGGATCTCCTGCAAACCATATCGCTTAGTTGAAGCGCGGTAAGAAACGTTTGGAATTGTCGTGATGACTTCCTGGTTGAATTCTCTGCTTAGGCGTTCCTGGATGATCTCAAGATGAAGCATACCTAAAAATCCGCAACGAAATCCAAAACCAAGTGCTATCGAAGTTTCAGGTTCGAAGACAAGACTCGCATCATTTAATTGTAATTTTTCAAGACTGTCTCTCAGATCTTCAAAGTCATCATTATCGATCGGATAGATACCTGCAAATACCATTGGCTTCACATCTTCAAATCCTTTTATACCTTCTTTGCAGGGATTGACTACAGTAGTAATCGTATCTCCGACTTTAATTTCTTTTGATGTCTTGATACCTGTGATGATGTATCCTACATTGCCCGCTGACAATTCATCTTTCGGTACCTGTGACATTTGAAGTATCCCGATTTCATCAGCAGCATATTCACCACCCATGTTGACAAATCTTACTTTCTCACCTTTCCGAATGCGACCATTCATGATCCTGAAGTAGGCTATAATACCCCGGAATGAATTGAATACAGAATCAAATATTAAAGCCTGCAATGGTGCATTTGGATCTCCGGTCGGGGGAGGAATTCGTGCGACAATGGCCTCAAGTATATCCGCTACCCCTTCTCCTGTTTTTCCACTGGCTAAAATGATATCTGATTTTGGAATACCGACAAGATCCATAATCTGATCTGATACCTCATCAATCATGGCATTAGGCATGTCGATTTTGTTCAGGACCGGAATGATGGTCAGATTGTGTTCGATGGCGAGATATAGGTTCGAAATTGTCTGGGCCTGTATCCCCTGAGTGGAGTCTACCAGGAGAAGAGCACCTTCGCAAGCAGCAATTGATCGCGAAACTTCATAGGAAAAGTCCACGTGTCCCGGTGTATCAATAAGGTTGAGCGTATATTCCTGGCCATTCGGATGCTGGTAAAGTAGCTGAATGGCATGGCTTTTAATGGTGATTCCGCGCTCGCGCTCCAGATCCATGTTATCAAGGGTCTGAGCTACCATGTCGCGGAGCGCTACCGTATGGGTGATCTCCAGGAGGCGGTCCGAAAGAGTGCTTTTACCGTGATCTATATGGGCAATGACGCAAAAATTGCGGATGTTTTTCATAAGGACCGCAAAGATAGCGTTTTCCGCCTCCCTAATTGGGGATGAGTCCAATTTAGGTGAGGTCATTTCGGACTCCATAATCGTTGCTAAAACAGTTACCAAAAAATAATGTGCATAAGTGTCCTAAGCCACTGATAGTCAACCTCTACGGACAGTGTGGCACACTTAGGTGTGGCACACCTAAGTGTGCCACACTGCTGGTGTTCGGATATTGAAAGAAACCAAACTTCAGTTTATAGATGATGAAGTAGGCTATGGCGTTGTCGCCACAAAAAAAATTCCCAAAGGCACGATCACTTGGGCTCATGACAAATTTGACCTTGTATATAGTCCTGAAGAAGCAGAAGCTCTTGAACCTCTTTACCAGGAGATTATAAATAAGTATTCTTATCGTGATCATTATGGCCGCCGTGTCCTATGCTGGGACTTCGGTCGATTTGTCAATCATAGCTTCAATGCTAATTGCATGTCTACAGCATATAATTTAGAAATAGCAATACGTGATATTGAAGTCGGCGAAGAACTTACAGATGACTATGGATAACTGAATATTTCGATACCATTCCAACCAAAGGATGAAAACACCATTCGTAAATCAGTATATCCGGATGACATTCTTAAATTACATAAAGAATGGGGCCAGTCCGTACTGAATGTGATTCCGTTGATCACTTTTGTTGAACAACCCCTTATGGATCTGGTAAGCAAATCCACTCTTGAAGAATTGCATGATGTCATGCTGGGGAAAAGAAAATTAAAATCAATACTGGAAACATACTATTGCGAACCGGAAATGTCCAGATGATGATTATTTGAGATCAAGACTGTACGCGAAGTCTCCCTGAAATTGTTCATAGTAGCCCTGTAAATAAATGTTGGAGCCTGCATGCTGCAGCTCAGCTTTGAAATCATTGAGATTGTTGACAGGAACACCATTGATCTGTGTTATGATAAAATTTTCTTCCATGTTGACACCGGCGATTTGACTTCCTTCAGTTATTGAACTGACCAATACACCTTCACGAGATAGTCGTGCTTCTTCTTTTTCATTTAGATCACGTACATCCATTCCGATTTCTTCAAGGATCTGGTCAGGTGCTTTACTTGAAGCTATATCTCGTGCGGTTCCATTTTGCGAATCACTCAATTTAATTTTAGCCTGTCTTATTTTGCCTTCCCGATAATAATTAACACTGATCAGGTCGCCAGGACGGTGCTGACCGATGATACCCATAAAATCAGGGGAGGACACTATTTTTTTTCCATCGATATTGACGATGACATCACCTGATCTCAGGCCGCCTTCTTCTGCTGCACTATTTTCATTCACGCGTTCGATTATCACTCCGGAGACGTCATCCAGGCCTGCATCCTGAGCTGAGGTATTATCTAAAGGTCTTATGACAACGCCAAGCCACCCTCTGTGCGCAGAACCATATTCACGGATGTCCTCCAACACTTTCTTCGCAAGATTTGAAGGTATGGCAAACGAGAATCCTTCATACTGTCCGCTGTAAGTCATGATTGCCGTATTAATGCCCACAAGTTGTCCTCTTGTATTGACGAGCGCACCACCACTATTGCCCGGATTGACGGCAGCATCAGTCTGGATAAATGATTCAATTCCACCCTGATCCAGAATATTGATATTACGTGATTTCGCACTTACGATTCCGGCTGTGACCGTAGAGTAAAGTTTAAATGGATTTCCTACAGCGATGACCCATTCGCCCACCATCAGTGAGTCGCTATTTCCAAACATCAGGTAGGGAAGATTGGTGGCTTCAATTTTCAACAATGCCAAATCAGTCGATGGATCTGAACCAATCAGCTTAGCAGGATACTCATGTCCATTTTCGAGAAGCACGATGATTTCACCTCCGTCTTCGATGACGTGATGATTCGTGGCTATATATCCGTTTTCAGAAATGACGACACCGGAACCCGTGCTTCCGCTATAGCTTCTTCTGCTGAAGTAGCCTGTGGAAGAAACAGTTCTTGATTCAATATAGACGACAGCTTGTTTAGATATATTGGCAGCCATCACCATATCAGGAGCTCCTAGTGGAAGTGACTGCCCCGAAGTAAAAGCAAAAGGTGGCTGATTGGTCAGAACGGTTTTGGCAGAAACAGGCTGAACTACGACAACAGGCTTCGTCAGAATCGAAAAAAAGCCTAAGGCTATACCGATGCTCAATAACCCGGTGATGAGAAAAGGCCATATTTTTTTCATGGACACGTAAATTCAAATTGAAATATAAGGGAAAACTCATGAAGGATGCAAACATTGTCCATCGATTTGTCCTTAGCATTTCGTCATCGGTCATTTTTACCACTTAGAAACTTAAGTACAGTTAGACAGACACTTAGAAAGCAAGGTTAAACACATGGACACAAAAGTCCGCAAAGAAAATCACTTTTGAACTGATTGCAATGATCCAAATTCGTTATTGCCTATTGTCTGTGGTGAATGATCAATTGTCAATCGTCCCAATTCTTTAACTTTGCACGTACGCAAGATTTATCTAATTCGAGATTCAATTAATAAATGAACATTCCATTCACAAAATATCATGGAGCAGGCAATGATTTCATCCTTGTCGATGACAGAGAAGGTCGATGGGGAGGAAGGATGGATGAAGCCTGGATAGCACGTGTTTGTCATCGTCGTTTCGGTATTGGCGCAGATGGATTGATCTTATTGCAAAAATCAAATGACGGTGCTGATTTCTTTATGAAATATTACAATTCAGACGGAAGACAAAGTACATTTTGTGGAAATGGCGGAAGATGTATCGTCTCCTTTGCTTCACAACTGGGAATTCACCATGGAAATTGTAAATTTTTAGGAACAGATGGCTGGCATACAGGATCAATAAACGAAAAGGGAATAGTATACCTTTCCATGACTGATGTACACGAAATCACAACTTTGGATTCACATACATATACACTTTATACTGGTTCACCACATTACGTGATATTTGTTGACGATGTCGAAAACATAGATGTACAAAAGGAAGGAAGAGCTATCAGGAATAGTGCATTATTTGAAAAGGAAGGCATCAATGTGAATTTCGCACAAATAGCCGGTCCTTCAGAAATACGTATCCGGACATACGAGCGTGGCGTTGAAGATGAGACTATGGCTTGCGGAACCGGGGTTGTAGCATCAGCGATCGTATATACCATTCATTCAGATAATCAATCTGAGAAGTGCATCGTAAATACTCAGGGCGGAACACTGAATGTTGAATTCAAAAGAGGTGGAAAAAATGATTTTACAAATGTCAGGCTTATCGGCCCAGCCATAGAAGTATTCAGAGGCGAAGTCAGCCTTGATTAATCCTCATCACTGTCTGTCCATTGACGTACCAGCTCTTTCATCTCACCGACAGAATGCATGTCTTTTTCTTTCAGACCAATTTCAATACCCTGATTCAATAGTGCCAATGCCTGATTCCGGTTGCCGGCTTCATACAAGACTTTAGCATAATGATAATAGGTAGCGATATAGGTGGGATGCGAATTGACCAGGTACTCATACATAAGCAATGCCTGCATCGTGGCGGAGTTTTTCCCATACTCACGTGCTAAAGCATAGATGATAAACGGATCATCCGGGCTTTCATCCAGCATGGCTTCAAGTTCTTTGATTCTGCTCATCGGAGTCAAATCTAAGCTCTATTCCTGTGTCCTTCTACTGTTTTCACACCTCTCACACCTCTCACTTGCCTCACTCCTCTCACTCCTCTCATTACTCTCACCTCGGAATCATGGGAAATAAAGTTCATTACCTTTGGGGCAATTCGTAAAGACAACAGGATAATATGAAGATTCTCGTGGCTATCAGCCAGACACCGGAGACGACAGCCCGGATAGCTTTTAAGAACGGAGGGACAATATTCGATACGAATGGCGTCAATTTTATCATGAATCCTTATGATGAATGGTATGCTTTAGTGCGTGCGCTTGAATTGAAAGAGCAGAAAGGAGGTAGCGTGACAGTCATTCACTGTGGTCCGCCGGCAAATGAAGTGATCATCCGAAAAGCCCTCGCCATCGGAGCTGATGATGCGGTCAGAATTAACATGGAACCATTGTCAGCGCATGCTATAGCTATTCAAATAGCCGCATATGCAAAGGATCAATCTTTTGACGTTATTTTCACCGGAAAAGAAACAATTGATTACAATGAATCATTGGTCGGAGGAATGTTAGCCGAACTACTGGATTTACCTTTTATTTCTCATGTCAGTAAACTGGTGTACAATGATACAGTGGCGTCAGTGACCCGAGATATTGAAGGTGGGGAAGAAGAGATAGAAGTCACAGGGCCATATGTGGTGAGTGCTGCCAAAGGTCTGGCTGAACAACGTATCCCGAATATGCGGGGAATAATGTCAGCTAAAACAAAACCTCTTCAGGTCATTACACCCGTCAAAGAAGATTCAACTGCAGAGTATATTCATTTCCAGGTGCCGGCAGTAAAATCTTCGGTCAAAATGGTCGATCCGGACAACATGGACGAACTGGT
>JBDUAU010000064.1:0-15603 GCA_040004485.1 Saprospiraceae bacterium | reverse complement strand
CTCTGATCTCTGAAATAGAAGGCGGAGCAGAACAAGAAGAATACTTCACAATATTTCCACCATACCCTGTAGCCCAGGCGGCTTCCTGACCAGGCACTGCATATATTCCCAACAATGCATCAGGTGATTCATGTGAAAGATACCAGCTGGCGCCATCATTGTCAGTACGAAGTATAACCCCATATCCATTGCTACCTCCCGCGACCCAACCAATATTCTGATCCGAAAATGAAACGGCTCTCCAGAACGTGGTTACCGGAAGTTGTGACTTTGTCCAGTTCTGGCCACCGTCGGAAGTATGCCATATGGTATCCGTGATCGAGGAGGAAACGACCCATCCATCAGTAGGTGAAGTAAAGTGTACATCATTGAAATGATTTCGTCCATCTTCATATTGTGTTTGCCAGGTATCACCTCCATTGTTTGTGATGAGGATTTTCCCTTTCCAACCGGCGGCCCAGCCCGTCTGATGATCAGCGAAATCAAGTGCAAGAAGCTGGTCAGATGGATTGTTATAAACTATATTCCATTGCATGCCTCCATCGTTTGTCCTGTAGATCTTACCATTTGCAATCGTGACGATGATTTCAAATTGATTGAAGGCTTTCAGATCGGTGATCTGGCCGAGATTTTGTCCGATCACGGTCCAGGTATCTCCCTGATCCCCGGTCAGAAATACTTTGCCGGAAGAAGAACCGGCTACTGCTATTTTATCATCGATCATATTGAGGCCGAAAAAATTCTCATTACGGGGGAATTTAACAGGCTCCCATTTTGCACCACTATTTTTTGTCCGCATGATGGTGCCATCAGATCCGCCTACCATGCCAACAAATTCATTATAAAAATTTGGTTCGAACAATGTTTGTTTCGATGCTGGTATCTGATCTGTCCAGGTCACTCCATAGTCAGGCGTATAGAGTATTGAAATATATTTTCCTACTGCCCAGGCCTCACCGTTTGTATTTGCCCATATCCCTAAAGTTTTATTGCTGTTGATGACATTAGGATTTACTTCCTGCCATGACGCTCCGCCATTTGTTGAAAAATAGACCGAGCCATTATTTAAGGATGTCCACAGGTTACTTTCATCTGCGACATGTAAATCAGTAATGCCTCCATCCACTGCGACTGGTTGTAACTCATTCCATGTGACACCTCCGTCAACCGTCTTGAAGACAAAATCCCTTGATGCCAGGTATCCAATGTCATCATTGAGCATATCGATCGCAGAGATCAATGGATGTTTTAATGGATCACGCAGGTTCCATGTGGTTCCTCCATCTGTGGTCACGTACACTTGTGCATTATCAAAACTTCCATACGCGACCCAGCCATTCATGAGACTTGTGAAATGCCCAGCAGTTACCCCCATGCCGGGCATATTAAATGCAAACCATATCAGGCCGTTGTCTGTACTCCTTAGTCCGAAATCGCTTCCAAGAGCGATGAGTGTTCCATCAGAAAGGGATTCAATTTTGTATACGTTAGGAATATAATTGTGTGTAGTCGTCCACAATTTTCCTCCATTTTCCGTGATGATTAAATTGTTGTCACCACCGGCTAACATCAATTGACCTGCATGACCTGGGACCACATATGCAGTGGTAAGGGTTCTTGTCGAGTCTGTGCCTTTACCCTGGATCCATGTCTTCCCTCCATTAATAGTCGTGAATATTACTGCATCAGCACCGACCGCCAATCCATATTTCCCATCGAAATCGATATCATACATCTGTGATAGAAATGGAAAAGGATTCTGTCTCACCCAATCACCGTTTTGAAGGGGCTCAACTGTCACATCAAGCACATTTGAAATCGTCTTACATCCGGATGTAAACGTGGTATACATCAATTGGTAAGATCCGCTGACGATAGGTTGAAATTGAAAATCATTGCCCCCCGCTATAGGAACTCCATTCAATAGCCATTGAAAATATCCGGAAGTTGTGTTTGAAACTATTATATCCTGGTTGAGTGCGATGACCACATCCGGCATAGCTACAGGGGTAACAGTAGCTGATAGTTGTACTGAACTGTTCTGACATGCATTGGTGCCATTTAATGTGATAATCCCGGGAACAGATCCGGCAATAAATTGTATAGATGAACTATTTGAATTTCCCAAAAGAATCCATCCTGCAGGATACGTCCATTCGAACTTATCCACACTATTCACTTCGGCCACGACACTGACAGTATCACCTGTACAGGGTTCCGCATTGACTCTTATTTCAGTAATCTGCGGAGGGGAAGTGCATGCAGCATATTTAACAATGTTGCCACCGTATCCAACTGCCCATACGGTTTCCTGTCCGGGTATAGCGTATACACCCAGCAAGTCATCAGGTGAAACATGAGTTGTATACCAGCTGGCGCCTCCATCATCTGTTCGCAAGACAACTCCATAACTGTCACTGCCTCCGGCAATCCATCCTATCTGCCCAGTCATGAAAGAAATAGCGTTCCAGTTCGTTTTTACAGGCAACACATTTTTTTGCCATGTCTGACCACCGTTTAAAGTATGCCATATAGTATCTGTGTTATTGGAAGAAATAACCCATCCTTCCAGGTAAGAAGTAAAATGGACATCTGAAAATTTATTGATTTTGTCTTTATAAAGCGTTGTCCAGGTATCTCCTTCATCATGCGTCACCAGGATTTTTCCGTTCCAACCTGTAACCCATCCTGTCGTATGGTCAAAGAAATCTATCCCCAAAAAATGATCAATGGCATTGTTAAACACAAGTGTCCAATTCGATCCGCTATTTGTGGTTTTGAATATTTTACCATTTTCAGTAGTCACTAAGATTTCATACTGATTGAAAGATTTAAGATCTGATATCGGACCCAGTGAAGAACCGATTGTATTCCATTTATTTCCCTGATCAAGAGTCAGAAAAACTTTTCCTGATTTAGAACCCGCGACGGCCACCTGATCATCAATCATCTCCAATCCCTGAAAATTTTCACTCAATGGAAAAGTTATTTTCTCCCATTTGGCTCCGCCATTTGTAGTGCGTAAGATCGCGCCGTCAGAGCCACCGACCATACCGACAAATCCATTTGCAAAACCTGGTGCAAACATGGTTTGTTTTGCGGCAGGTATCTGATCAGACCAGTTTTTTCCAAAGTTAGGTGAATAGAGTATAGACGAATATTTACCTACCATCCAGACTTCGCCCTGCAGATTTGCCCATATGCCTAATGTTTTGTTCGCGTTAAGAAGTTTAGGATCGATTTGTTTCCATACACCGCTTGTCGAAAAATATACTGATCCGTCATTCATACAAGACCATAAAACTCCATCATCGACTACATGCAGATCACTGATTCCGCCTTCCGCTGCAACGTCTTGCAAGGGCAACCAATGATAACCACCATCAGTGGTTTCATAAATAAAATCTGTAGACGCCAAATAACCCACCTGGTCGTTCACCATTTGGATGGAATTGATCAGTGAGTGTTTCAATGGATCACGAAGACTCCAGGTTGTTCCACCGTTTGTAGTGATCCATACCTGTTGTTTAAAAGGCGGTCCGTAGGCTACCCATCCATTGGTGACACTAGTGAAATGACCTGCTGTCACACCCATACCGGGCATATTGAAAGGGAACCAAATCTTTCCTTTATTAAAGCTCTTAAGACCAAAATCACTTCCTAAGGCTATAAGTGTACCATCAGGAAGTGATTGGATTTTGTAAGTATTCGGTATGTAATTGTAAGTTGTTTTCCAAAATTTTCCTCCGTCTTCTGAAAGGATTATATTGTTATCGCCTCCGGCCAGTAAAAATTTTCCTGCTGTTCCCGGAACAACTAAAACAGTGACGAGGATCTTTGTTGAATCTGTAGCTTGTCCTTTCACCCAAAGCTTTCCTCCATTGGTGGTGGTATAAATTGTAGCATCGGATCCGACAGCCAATCCATAGGGGCCATCGAAATCAATGTCATGCATTTGTGAAAGAAAAGGGAAGGGATTTTGACGAACCCATTCTTGCGTAAAGGAGGGTTGAGACAATAGGAGGAGGCAAAAAGACAGGAATAAGCTTTTCATAATATGTTGATTTAAATGGGAATACGCAAAAGAAATATACGAAAAGGAACACAAAAGAAAGATAGTAGTTCACCTGACTGAATGAAATAAAAGAAGTACCTAAAGCTATTGTCCATAATTTTATACGGGATTAAAACAAAAAATCAAAAAGAAAAGGTTGGCTTGATCAGGTTAATATTTGATATTATCTGAATACATACCTTCCTAAGGATGTAATGCTTGCATTCTTAATATAGTATTGGAGGGGAGCTGGTGTATTATTTCCTCCGTCAACCACAAATTTCCAATTGCCATCTGCCTGCTTCTTCCAGATGGTATAATAATTACCAAAAAAAGTTGAATCCTTTGCTTTAAACTTCCAATTGCCGAGGGTATAGCCAAGTTCACCTGATTGTGCTGCTTCGGCTTTGAAAGGTGCCCAGGATATGTCTTTTATATCTGTTTTTCCGGTCCAGTATTTTTCCAATGCGATCTTACCGATGACGGGTAATTCCACATCCTGTGGCTTGACCAGGCTGTCATCTGCAAAATGAAGTAATGTTTTGTGGAAACCATCTTTTACAGCCATGTCATTCATCGCTATATCTGCTTTTATGATTTCTGCTGCGGCTTATTTGCTGAGATCTTTGGACTTCTGTGTACATGCAGAAAAAAGGATTAAACCGAATAGTAATTTTTTCATGATCTGTCAGGTTGGTGAGCAGAATAACGATCGAACGATGAAAATGTAATTGCATTTGGATTGTTGTTCACAGTTTGAAACTTCGGACAACAATCCCAATGCCATTGTTAAGCAAGCTTTCTAAAATCTTTGTTGGATGTAATATGAGTATGCTCCAATAACTCGAATAAATAAACCTTGCTGCCGGAGTAAAATCTGTGGCTAAAAAAACAAAAGGTCACCATTTTGGGGTGACCTTTATTGTGTTTCTGCGGACCGGACGGGACTCGAACCCGCGACCTCCGCCGTGACAGGGCGGCATTCTAACCAACTGAACTACCGATCCAAAGCCTCTTTTTAAGAGAGTGCAAAACTATAAAATCTTTGTAAAGCTTTTAAAGAATTTCAAAATGGTAAATATTGCAGGTCACCTGAGAACTCCTAAATATCTTACTATCAATATATTAGAAGCTAATATTTCCACAAAGAAAGGATGCTCCGGGAGTGGAAATGGCAGGGTATGGGACTAGTAAATGTACCAGAATGAAGATTCCTTATGTTTTTAGCTGGAAATTTTCCTGATAACTCGCCGTAATCGTAAAGCACCATCAACACTGATACCTGCTATAAAAAATGAGTCAATTCAATTTCTGAAAGGTTTAGCCTGTTTTTATTTGATAATGATTTGAATCATCATGTCAGATGAGGTGTGTCATGATCATGGTTCTGTTTTGATCCTAAATTAGTACGAACAAAAATCCATTATCATGAGAGATACATATAAAATACTGACAGCATTTGCTCTGGGAGCAGCTGCCGGTGCAGTTTTAGGTGTTTTGTTTGCCCCTGACAAAGGGAGTAATACAAGATTAAAAATGAATATGAAACGCCGCGAAATGCTGGATGAGGTAAATGACCTGGTAGACAAAAGCAAAGATAAGTTCGCCAACCTGAAAAGTGGTATTGCAAAGGCAAGGAAGGAACCTGTCGAAGACATGAATTAATATTTTAATTAGTTGTCTCACCTTATCTAAATAGAGCATTAGGGAATAGGGATCAATGTATGAAAGCATTGATCCCTGATGCTCTTTTTGAATTATTAATGGAAAGGAATTCTGTGTTGATTAACATAAAGATTTGGTATTAAATTTATCAACTACATGATTGGAACATTATCTAACCAGGAGATCGAAGATGTTTTAGGTGAAAATATATTTGGGCGCATAGGCTGCAACGATGGCAACAAAACCTATGTAGTCCCTATCAATTATGTATATGATGGACAACATATCATCGCACATTCTATGGAGGGTATGAAAATCCACATGATGCGCAGGAATCCAAATGTATGTTTTGAAGTTGACGTCATGCATAATTATACAAACTGGAAAAGTGTAATCGCATGGGGGCAATACCAGGAATTGACAGGGGAACGGGAAAGATACCAGGCCCTGAAATTATTTGTAGACAGAATGCTGCATTCAAAAATCAGCAAGACTGCTATCCCACCTGATATCGTTGCTAAAAAAGTCCATCCCTATGTGGACGGATTGATCAAGCCCATTATTTACAGGATCGTCATCACAGAAAAAACGGGGAGGTATGAAAATGAATAACTTGCATCATGCCTCGTATTGTGACACTCACCTTCAGTCCATGTATTGATAAAAGTACTAGTATACCCTGCTTAGTGCCGGATAAAAAATTGAGATGTAATGCTCTTCTACTCCAACCGGGTGGAGGAGGAATTAATGTCGCCAGGGCCATCCATAAGCTAGGCGGTGAGGCCACGGCCATTTACCCATCTGGAGGTTATACAGGGAAATTTTTTAACCACCTGCTCGAAAAAGAGAATGTGCCATTCATTTGTATCGAAACGGATCATGAAACAAGAGAGAGTATTACGATTCTTGATCTTTCCACCAATCAACAATACAAATTTGGCTTGCCGGATAACGGGTTAAATGATCAGGAATGGGGACGTTGTCTCAAAGCGGTTGAAGATTTTTCAGATGTTGAATTTATTGTGGCTAGTGGCAGTCTGCCCCACGGTGTTCCTTTAGATATCTATGCTCGTCTTTCAAGAATTGCCAAAAATAAAAATGCAAAATTGATTGTGGATACATCGGGTGAAGCTTTGAAACACGCTGTGCACGAAGGTGTCTATTTATTCAAACCGAATCTTGGCGAACTGAGCTCTTTGATAGGGAAAGAGAGAATTGAATCCGATGAAATTGAAGTTGTAGCCAGAGAAATTTTAAACAGAGGTCATGCTGAGATTATTGTCATCTCAATGGGGAGATCAGGTGCGATGCTTTTCACTAAAAATGATGCATACTATACGTTGGCACCGAACGTGACCTCTAAAAGCACTGTAGGTGCAGGAGACAGCATGGTAGCCGGACTTGTGTATAGTATTTCAAGAGGATGGAACCTGAAACAGGCTTTACAATACGGAGTAGCCTGTGGCACAGCGGCAACAATGAATCCGGGGACAGAATTGTGTCATAAGGAAGATGCAGATCTACTATTTTCCATGATCACAGTTATGCAGTAATCACTCGAGATGCTGACGACCATCAAGGAATTAAATAATGTCGCGTCAGATATAAAAAAGGATATCAATAATGGAAACGGGGCCTTCAATTCTATGCTCAAAGATTCCATGGTAACGAAGAATATTAATACAAGCCTTGAAAATATCCGGCAGGGAACGGATCGGTTCAATCATAATATGGAAGCGCTGAAACACAATTTTCTCTTCAGGGGATATTTTAAAAAAATTGAAAAGGAGAAGAAGAAACAAAGCAAATAATGTCCCTTTCTTTTAAGTGTCATTTGCTATCCAGGCATGTGAATAATTATTTCAAGGATGAAACAATGACTATCATCAAGCATTGATGTGATAGCCATCATTGTCAATCTTATGTCTATTATGTTGTTTTAATGATTGGTCAAGGTTATTTGATCCGGTTATCCAAAGGATAAATGGAAGGAATAAAGCAATGGATGCAATTAAAAAATGCCATTATGCAACGCTACTTCACAAAGGAGGCAGGGGTTGAAGATGGGGCTATCATAAATGCAATTAAGGAAAATGCTTATCCACTGAACAGCAAAGAGGATTTGCAACCATTATTTGACCGGATAGGCGATGCTAAGATCGTCATGTTAGGGGAAGCCAGTCATGGCACTCATGATTATTACACATGGAGAACATATATTTCCAAAAGACTGATTGAGGAGAAAGGATTTAATTTTATTGCTGTGGAGGGAGACTGGCCTGATTGTTACTGTTTGAACCGGTACATCAAGGGATATGATACGGAAAATAAAAGTGCATTTACAGTGTTGCATGCATTCAATCGCTGGCCTACCTGGATGTGGGCTAACTGGGAAATCGTAGCTCTGGCGGATTGGCTTAGAAAACATAACACGGGTTTGCCGGCCAATAAGAGAGCAGGATTTTATGGATTGGATGTATACAGTCTCTGGGAGAGCATGGAGAGTATCATCCAGTATCTCAAAAAGACAGATCCCGGTGCTTTGAAAATCGCAGAAGAAGCATTTAATTGTTTTGCACCCTATCGCAAAGATGAAGGACGTGCCTATGGATATGCAAGCAGGCTCGTTCCTGAGCTCTGTCAGAAAGAAGTGGTGGCATTGCTAAAAGAAATAAGACAAAAACTAAAAACGTACAATACGGATTATGAAAATGTTTTCAGTGCAGAGCAAAATGCATTCATTACAGTGAATGCAGAAAAATATTATCGCATTATGGTTGAAGGCGGACCTCAAAGCTGGAATTTGCGGGACAGGCATATGGCTGATACCCTGAATCGCTTATTAAAATTTCATGGCGAAAATGCTAAGGCTATCGTGTGGGAACATAATACCCATATAGGCGATGCACGGGCAACCGATATGACACAAGATGGTATGTTTAATATGGGCGAACTGGCCAAGCTTCAATATCACGAGGAGAATGTAGTACTTGTCGGATTTGGGTCATACCAGGGTTCTGTGATGGCCGGCAGAAACTGGGGAGCCGATATGGAAACAATGCCAATGCCTGAGGCCAGGGAGTCAAGCTGGGAATATCTGTTGCACACGGCAGGTAAGGAAAATAAATTATTGTTGATGCATGATTTTGCACATCATGATATGATCATGGACAATCACCTGGATCATCGGGCTATCGGCGTGGTCTATCAACCCGAACGCGAAAAATACGGGAATTATGTACCTACAATTTTACCATTGAGATATGATGCTTTTATTTATCTCGATCAGACAAGGGCTTTGCATCCCTTGCATATTGAACCTGACGGGCATCAGGTTCCTGAAACATTTCCTTTTGGAGTGTGATCAAATGACTATTCAAAATTTATAATTGTATGGACAAGAAAAGGAAAATAGAAAAGCCCTTTAAACAGGGGCACTTAGGCCAGCCAGAGGTCCTACCACAAGTGGATCCGAAAGAACCGTTCAATCCTGATGAGCAACCCGATATTGATCCTGATGAAAATCCTTTGATCGCACCACCGGAAGAATTTCCCTTTCCGGGAGAAAGTCTTGCAAAGTATTAAAATGGATGATTCCTCACTTCCCGACCTCTCTTTAAAAGCAGTTCATTTCAAGTCGTTGAACATAAGCAGTACTGCGTTTCAACATAATAAACCGATACCTTCGAAATATACCTGCGATGGTAAGGACATTAATCCTCCGCTCGACATTGATGACATACCGATGGAGGCTAAGAGCCTCGCATTGATCATGGATGATCCTGATGCGCCGCGGGGTACATGGGTGCATTGGGTGGTCTGGAATATTCCGATCACTCATCATATCCGGGAAAATGAAAGACCTGGTGAAGAAGGTCTGAATGATTCAGACGAAAATCAGTATGGTGGCCCCTGTCCTCCTTCCGGAACACATCGCTACTTTTTTAAAGTTTATGCACTGGATACATTGCTCGATTTGCCTTCTGATACCCGGAAAGAACAATTGGAGAAGAAGATGAGCAAACACATTATTGCTTTTGGTGAATTGGTCGGTTTGTTTACCAGAGATAAGTAGAATTCAAAACAAAAACCAGAGTTGACCTGTTAAAAAGAATCCTTCCCTCCTGATTCTTTAATTGCTTTTTGTACACAGTAAAACTTTATTGAAATGAAATCCATCTGGACAGGATCAATCGGTTTCGGCCTCGTCAATATTCCGGTCAAAGTGTATTCTGCAGTTCAGGATAGCAGACTCGAACTGGATATGCTTGATGCTAAAACGCATAGTCCCATACACTATAAAAGAGTAAGTGAAAAAAGTGGCAAGGAAATTCCATGGGAACAAATCAAAAAAGGATTTTTACTGAAGGAAGAATATGTGATCCTGGAGGATACAGATTTTGAAGCAGCGAGTCCGAAGAAAACAAAAATCATAGAGATCGAAGCATTTGTTGATGAACATGAAATCGATACGATTTATTTTGAGAATCCTTATTTCCTTGAACCTGCCAAAGGCGGTGAAAAGGCATATCAGTTATTATTAAAGGCACTTGAGAAAACGAAGAAAGTTGGACTCAGCCGGTTTGTCATGCGTTCACAGGAACATTTATCTGTGATCAGACCGCGAGAAAATTATTTGATGTTACAACAATTGCGGTTTGAGGAAGAATTGAAATCTCCATCCGAGATTAAGATTCCATCAGATGTTCGTATTGCACCAAAAGAACTGACGATGGCACTCGAATTGATCAAACAATATTCTGCTTCCTTTGATATAAGTCAATATGAAGATGAGTACAAAAAGGAGTTGATGAAAATTATCAAACGAAAAGCCACAGGCAAGAAAATTCCTCAAAAGAAATTGGAAGTTGTATATACGAAGAAAGATGATTTGATTGATCAGCTTAAAGCCAGCTTAAGTAAACCTTCTAAAAAACGTGCGTCATGAGCCTGATCCGCTATAAAGAAAAAAGAGATTTCAAAACAACTCCTGAACCCGGCGGAGGGAAATCAAGAGGATCAAGCCAGATTTTTGTTATCCAAAAACATGCGGCCACACGATTGCATTACGATTTTAGGTTAGAGATGGAGGGCGTTTTGAAAAGTTGGGCAGTACCGAAAGGGCCATCCACTGATCCAAAAACGAAAAGACTGGCCATGATGGTCGAAGATCATCCTTACGACTACAAAGATTTCGAAGGATCAATTCCTAAAGGAGAATATGGTGGTGGTACAGTGATCATCTGGGATCAGGGTACATACGAGCCTATTGAAAAAATAGAAGGCAAGAAGGCTCAGGAAAAATACCTTCTCAAACAATTGAAAGAGGGTTCTGTGAAAGTTGTTATGCATGGAAAGAAAATGAAAGGAGAGTGGGCCCTGGTAAAAACACATCAATCCGAAAATTCGTGGTTACTGATCAAGCATAAAGACAAATATGCTTCAGATGCGGATATCACTGAAAAGGAGAAATCAGTTGTATCCGGTAAAACAATCGAACAGATCGAAAAGGCAATGGCATCAAAAGAAAGCTCTAAAAAGACTACTATAGCAAAGACTTCTTCAAAAATAGCAACTGGGAAAAAAACGGTTACATCAAAATCATCGGTAACCCAAAAGGCAATTGTTAAAAAGCCTTTAGTAAAAAATAGTAAAAAAAAAGTCTGACGCTCACGTCCATGCCTGATGGTGCGCGTAAAGCACCTCTTCCAAAAATTTTTCAACCCATGCTAGCCACGCTGACCGAACCTTTTGATCAGGAAGGATGGATCTACGAAATTAAATGGGATGGTTACAGGACTGGAGCGATAATAAATTCTAAAAAAAGTAATCTTCTTTCAAGGAACAATAAATCGTTTAATGAAAAATTCTATCCTGTACTGAAAGCCATAGAAGATTGGGGCATTCAGGGTGTCGTCGATGGTGAGATTGTAGTTCTGGATGATCATGGTAAGCCGGATTTTGGTTCTTTACAAAACTGGCGCAGTGAATCGGATGGAGATCTTGTGTATTATGTCTTTGATCTGATATGGCTGGATGGATATGACCTCACAAAAGTTCCATTGACAGAACGGCGCAAAATACTCATGCAAATATTGCCGGCTGGCCATTCGATCATCAGAATGAGCAATGCTTTTGATAGTAAAGCTTCTGATCTTCTGAAAGCAGTTCGTAAAATGGGTCTTGAAGGAATCATGGCCAAAAAAGAAGACAGCCTTTACTATTCCGGAGGAAGAAGTAAGGAATGGTTGAAAATGAAATCAAACAAGCGGCATGAGGTGGTGATCGGAGGTTTCACACAAAACGAAGGCAGCAGTAAAACATTTAGTTCACTTCTTGTCGGAATTTATAGAAATGGAGATTTAATTTATACAGGAAAAATCGGAACGGGCTTTTCAGTTCAGCTTCAGAAGGAAATGATGAAATTATTTAAACCTCTGATCAGGAAAATCAATCCGTTCGAGGGAACGATTGACGTCAACAAACCTTCACGCTTCCGTCCTGATCCTCCGAAGGCTTCAGCTACATGGTTAAAGCCTGACCTGGTATGTGAAGTCAGTTACACCGAAATGACGTCAGATGGTGTCATGCGTCATCCTTCATTTGAAGGCATGAGGGAGGACAAAAAGGCAAAAGATGTGCATGAAGAAATAGCGATCGATGTAATAAATTCATCTAAACCTAAAATTCTAAAAGAGAAAATCATGCCCACTGCAGATAAATCCAGAAAGACACTTCTCAATCCTTCAGAAGATACACAGGTCAAGGACGTGAATGGTCATGAAATGAAGTTTACGCATGTGAGTAAGCTTTTCTGGCCGAAAGAAAAAATTACGAAAGGAGATCTACTGAACTATTATTATCAGGTGTCCTCTCTGATGTTGCTCTATCTCAAGAACAGACCTGAGTCACTCAACCGATATCCTGATGGATATGCAGGTAAAAGTTTTTATCAGAAAGATGTCAAAGGGAAAGCACCGGAATGGACTACTACCTTTCCATACAGAAGTGCGGAGGAAGATATTGACAAAGAATTTTTGGTTGTACAGGATGAAGCCAGCTTGCTCTATATGGTCAATATGGGGTGTATTGAAATCAATCCATGGAGCAGTACAATGCAAAAACCTGATCATCCGACGTGGTGCATCATTGATCTTGATCCGGATAAAAATAATTTTGATACGGTGATAAAAGTTGCGCAGGTGACGCATCAGATTTTGGAAGCAGCAGGTATAGATAGTTATTGTAAAACATCAGGTTCCACGGGCATTCATATTTATATACCATTGAATTCAAAATATACATATGAACAGTCTAAAGAATTTGCGAGGCTGATCGTGACGATGGTTCAACAGGAAATGCCAAAAGTAACAAGTATTGAAAGGCAGGTATCAAAAAGAAAAGGGAAAATATATCTTGACTTCTTACAAAACCGTCCACAGGCTACTGTTGCTGCGCCCTATTCTGTGCGGCCTAAGGCAGGAGCTACAGTTTCGATGCCATTGCATTGGGATGAAATGAAGAAGGGGTTGAAGATGACGGATTTTACATTAAAAAATGTTGTGCCGATGTTGAAGGAACGTGGGGATATTTTTAAGGGAGTGATGGGGAAGGGGATTGATATGAAAGCATCGTTGAAAAAGTTGGAAGATATTTTTAATAAAACTTCGGAATAAAGAGCTCTTCCTTCGGGCTAAAGCCCGAAAATTTTTTCGCTTCTTTGTCCCCGGCCTAAAGGCCGGGGATTTTGATATGCGGAAGATTTGGCTTTAGCCACCTGTAATGAGTCATTTTTGTTTTGCAATTTCACACCATGAACTACAATACCGGGTTACTGACCTTAACTACCTGCACGCTTCTCTTTTTTACCTTCGCCTGCTCAACGGTTAAACAACCTATGCAATCTACCGATACCGAATTCCATCAGAAGGCTCTTGAATTAGCTTACAGGATGATCATCACCGATGGGCATATCGATCTTCCCTGGCGTTTGAGTTCGAAAAATTTTCCTTTGACAAGCGAAAATGCGGGCATGCTTGTCATGTCTAAAGAAGGAGATTTTGATTTTGTCAGGGCCAAGAAAGGTGGTATGACAGCTCCGTTTATGTCCATATATATTCCTTCAAGTTATCAATCTGATTTGCCATCCGCAAAAATGAAAGCAGATTCCCTGATCGATATGGTCAAATGGATGATTTCTTCACACCCGGATAAATTTGGAAAAGGAGACTCACCTCAGATGATTGAAAGCAATTTCGTAAAGGGATTGATATCGCTGCCGATGGGTATGGAGAATGGTGCTCCAATGGCCAAACTTGAAGATGTAAAATATTTCTATGACAGGGGCATCCGCTATGTAACACTTACACATGGAAAGGACAATCATATCTCTGACAGTTCCTACGACACGACACATACATGGGGCGGCCTGAGCCCGTATGGAATTGAACTTGTGAAGCAGATGAACAAGGTCGGCATCATGGTGGACGTATCGCATATCTCCGATCAGGCTTTTTATAAAGTGATGGATGTTTCTTCTGCACCAGTTATTGCATCACATTCATCTTGCAGGTATTTCACACCTGGATTTGAACGTAATATGAGTGATGAAATGATTAAGCTTCTGGGTAAAAAAGGTGGTGTCATCCAGATAAATTTCGGATCTGCTTTTCTTGATGCCGAGGTGAATAAAAAAAGCAAAGCGGATCGTGAAGAATTGGCGAAGATTCTGAAAGCCGCCAATCTGCACGAAGAAGATGCTGCTGCAAAGACAATTGTCGATGAATTCAAAAAAACCCATCCTCCGGTTTTTTCAACAGTTCAGCGTGTGGCAGATCACATCGATCATGTTAAAAATATTGCGGGTATCGATCATATTGGTATTGGTTCTGATTTTGATGGAGTAGGGGATAGCTTACCCACAGGATTAAAAGATGTGAGCATGTATCCAAATCTTATTGAGGAGTTGTTGAGACGTGGATATACGGATGATGATATCGAAAAGATATGTTATAAAAATGTCTGGCGTGTGTGGAATAAAGTGATTGAAATAGCCGGTGCTAAATGAGTGAAGTTCCTGCAGCTTCTCCTGAAAAACACGAATGGCAAAACTGGATAGCCTTTGTTTTCCTTGCTTTCGTTTGGGGTGGATCATTTATCCTGATTAAAAAGGGACTCATTCATTTTACACCCATCCAGGTCGGTGCGATGCGGATAGCCTTAAGTGCGATTGCATTCATTCCGATTTATTTGATTTCGCGCGTTCCATTTCCAAAAGGCAAAGTTTTGTTGGTGACACTCGTTGTACTTACGGGCAATGGTATTCCTGCATTTTTGTTTGCACTGGCTGAGACAAGGCTTGGCAGCGCGGTCACGGGTGTTCTCAATAGTCTGACGCCGGTTTTTGCATTATTGTGGGGTGTATTTTTCTTTGGAACAAAATTAAAGAAGCATCACATTGTTGGATTGATTCTAGGGTGCATTGGTATCACCGTACTTGTCTTTGGTGAGCAGGATTGGCGCGTGAGTTCTTATGTATTCTTTGTCGTAATCGGTACGGTTTGTTATGGGTTAAGTGCAAATCTTGTAAAACGATATTGCCAGGACATACATCCTATTGCATTGACTACAGTTGGATTCTTTTCGTTGGGTTGTATTTCAATTCTTATCCTATGGATTACCGGTGCCGGAACGACAATCGTGCAAGCTGAGACGTGGAAGACATCAATGCCTGCGCTCATTATATTGGCACTGGTTTGTACAGTTTTTGCAAATATTCTTTTTTATCATTTAATACAGCGGACAAGTGCCATATTTGGTTCAGCGATCGCATATGCCATACCTTGCATGGCTCTCGTATGGGGAAGTCTCGACGGAGAGCGGAT
>JBDUAU010000125.1:0-4620 GCA_040004485.1 Saprospiraceae bacterium | reverse complement strand
AGCATGGTAGGAAATGCTTATTGGGAAGAAAACAGGCTGGAAGAGATAAAGCAGTATTGCGAGAAAGATGTGGTTACTGTTGCACAAGTGTGGTTGCGGCTCAATAATCTACCGGTGCTGACAGAGGAGCAGATTGTGATTACGAATTAAAGAAGTATTTTCTGGTAAAGTTTCAATCGACGCTATGTCGTGAATTCCGAATATTGTGCTTCGACACATTCGACTAGCGCTCAGTGCATCGCCTGCTTCGCTCATCCTCTTGCAATACTTTGACTTGCATCACTCAACCTTATGTCACAGCTCAGCAACCTCAGCTCAGCAACCATTTTGAATTTAGAATTCTCAGGGGAAATTATAAATGCAAAATTTAGAGATTCGGAAATTTATCTTATAAATGTTTTGCACTCTGTTTTGTTCTCTCTGCCCTCTGCTCTCTGCTCTCTGCTCTCTGCTCTCTGCTCTCTGCCCTCTGCCCTCTGCTCTCTGCTCTCTGCTCTCTGCCCTCTGCTCTTTGCTCTCTGCCCTCTGCCCTCTGCCCTCTGCCCTCTGCTCTCTGCCCTCTGCCCTCTGCTCTCTGCTCTTAGCTTTTCACGCTTGTCATCATCTTCGCCTGCCTGTATGTACCGATGCTGTTTTCAACTTCTAATTGATAGAGATAATTTGCTTTCGGAAGACTTAAGTTCTTCAGATTTACTTCTATATTTTGTTTGCCGGCACTTAACCCCGGCTTTGTGATTGTAGCCACTTTTTTTCCGGAGAGATCAAACAAATCAAGTTTTACATTTGAATTTTCTTTCAGCGTAAATGGAACAAAAGTTTCCACATTAAACGGATTTGGATAGTTCTGTCCAAGTTTGAACTGGCCACCGGTTTCAGGTTCCAATTGTTGAAGGGCTGTAGTCCCTGTTCCGTCAATGGTGACTTCGAGATAACTGTTATATCCCCCTGTATTTGGATTAAGTGTAATCGTCGCTAATTGCAAAGCATAGCCATCGGAGAAAACATTATCAGAATTAAATGTTTGCGGATCTGCACCATAGGCAGTATATGGGGCATGTGAGGTTAAAACAGCATTTTTTTCAGTCACTGGATATGTGAGTTGTGACGTGACCTGTAAAACTGAACTGAGAAAAACCTGAAAATGGATATGAACAATTCTTCCTGGATACCAACCGGGAAATATGGTTGTAAAGTGGACTTCACCATTGGCATCGGTCATTTGTATCCCTCTTAAAAATGTCTCACCCATATGATTTTGAACACCCAGATGGGCATTTGTCGTATAGCCGCTATAATAACCATGTGCACTGCAATGCCAGACATCTGTACGGAACATCGCCTGATTGTTATGCAAATCCAAAGGATAAGGTCCTGCAGTCTCTGAAGGAATCAACGTGCATCCACCACCTACAACTGGAGCACCGGGCTTTTTCATTGAAGATTTATTAAACGGAATGAGCGAAGCCGCTCCGGCGAGCCCCGATAATCGGAGAAAATCTCTTCGCTTATTCATTTGCAATTCAATTTATGTAACAACAATCAATCAAATTTACTTAATAAATTCTAACCCCCTTGAATGATGCAGGAGCAAACTCCTGCATCGGCCATGTGCCTTTGTTGGAGTTTTCTCCAACAAATTCTATGAAATCAATTATTGGAAGAATTGAAGATTTGATTGCGAAAGTAATAGGAGCAAACTCCTGCATCGGCCTTGTGCCTTTGTTGGATTTTTCTCCAACAAATTCTAATTAATAACTACTCCTCGCGTCACACTTTGATTGCCCTGTTTCAAATGAATGAAATAATGGCCGTTGGGTACATCTGGAAGATTTACTTTTTGAGAGACAAGCGAATTGACTCCTTTGGAACCCGTCCATGATTTAATGGCGTGGCCCCATTTATCCATCATTGTTGCGGACCATGGCTCACCATTTGACAACCATTCCAAGGTCGTGTTATTGGCAGCAGGATTCGGATAAATTTTAAAATGTACATCCTTAAATACTTCATTCTGTATCGCAGTGAAAATAGAGCATCCTTCTATCAATGGAAGGAATTGAATGTCAGGGCTAAGAATAGCTTTAACATCCTTTTCACTCATACCTAACCAATCTTTCAGGACCGTTCCATATACTGATCTGAAATCATATTGCAATGCCACTCCTTCCTGCGGATCTGCACCTGTATCGATTTGTGCATTATCACCCAGCACACCAGGTTTGACACATGGACCAAAGAGCATCAACGGAGCAGCAGTACCGTGATCTGTTCCCACACTATCATTTGATTTGATCTGCCGGCCAAATTCTGAGAATGTCATCGTGATCACTTTCTCATCCAGTCCTGCAAGTTTCAAATCCTGTTGGAACAAACCCATTGCTTCGGACAATTGTCCAAGAAGTGTAGCATGATTACCCTGTGTATGGTCATCATCTGTTTGTCCGGAATGCGTATCAAAACCACCAAGAGAGACGATATATACTTTCGTTTTTAATCCACCTGATATGAGCAATGCAACATTTTTCAATTGTCCTGCAAGACGATTGGTCGTCGGATAATCAACATTATTGGCACCACCTTCAGCCGCATTAAGGATAACATCTGAATACGCATTAGTTTGTGCAATCGCATCAATCAGAAACCTCAATTCCTTACCATAATTATTATCAGGGAAATTTCCTATCTCGCCTTCATCCAGTGGCTTTAATGCAAAAGGATCATTCAGGGCAAGTGAAAAATTTGTGATCGGGCCCTGACATGTTTCAGATACAAGTGATCCCATCGTCAGTGCAAACGGTGATTCATGATCTGCATTAGGATAGCCTTCAGGATACTCCGGATATGAATTATAAAAATATCTTCCTAACCAACCTGTAGAAACATATTCTGTCGCCGAAGAACCCGAAGTCCAGATGTCTGTTGAGCGAAAGTGTGAACGGTCCTGATTTGGATAGGAGACACCCTGCACAATGCCCATTTTTCCATCCTGATATAGCTGCTGCATATGCGTCATAGCCGGATGCAATCCTAAACTTGTCTCTATAGGAAGGACACTTGTTTCAGGAATTAAAATATTCGGACGAAGGACACTCAGTGCACTGTATTGATCTACAGGGATGACACAATTAAGTCCATCATTACCTCCACTGAGTTGAATCAATACAAGCACTCTGTCATTCTCCGGTCCTGCACCATACATAAATGGAAAGGGAACGGCACCCAATTTCATTCCATTGAGTAATACGGGTACTGAAGTAAGAGCTCCTGTGCGTAAAAAATTTCTCCTTTTCATAGTTAAGATTTTTGATGGCCTGAGGCCCGGGGGTTTATTGTAACTGGAATTCAGGTAATCCTAATAATGCAATAAAGAGGGCCTTGAGACGATTCTCTACACCCATACGTATAGTATCATTTGTAGGATCATTGAGATATGCCCCGTACTCAACAGTCCATTCAAAATCAGGTAATCCAGGTATAAGCACATCTTTAAGATAGTCGAGTTGTACCTGAGTTAAAGGATAGGGTAAAACAAGATCAATCAGATACTGGATCATATCATTCGGATCTGTTGAATTTGGAATGGCGTCTACAACTTTGAGGACATCGATTCCATAAGGACGATTGAATATGGTATTGACGCTTGTAGCCATTCCATCTGTCATAGCTCTGCGTGTCGTAAGCGTTACGCTATTGATCCAATACCGGTAAAAGACTGGCTCCTGGTAATACGCTTTCCATCCAGCAACATCAGGTGGTGTAAATACATCCTGTTGAAGTGTGGTGTTCAATTGATGTAATGCAAACCAAAGCTGGTATGTCTGATTAAGATTAAAATTAGTAGTGACTTCAAAAGGCTTGATCGTCGACATTGTAAAATCAACCGGACTCTTGATCATCGCCCCGATGGCATTGTCATGATAAAAATGCTCGCTCTTGAGTAAAGCTGTCAGGACTGGTATGATCTCATAATTCTCCTGTCTCATGATTTCGGCCAATGGTTCGATGACGGTAGATTCGATTTCATCATCGATAAAATAATAAACAAACCATCTGTAGAGATTACGGGCCATGAAGCGCGATACTTCTGCCTGGTTTAAAATAATGTCGATGACTTTCTTGTATTCCTGGTCACCAAGATTGCTGATCACTGCGTTCCCAAAGCGATTCGAAAGAGTCTTGGTACCTGTATCATGCCGATTGGTACGGAAAATAGCCGGCGGCAGATTCCCGGCCTGATTGAAAGCAATTCCATTGGAGGTCCATCCTGTCAATGCTCTTGCTATTTCTTTGATATCCTGTTCGGTGTAATTTGTATAATCACCAGGGCCTGCTTCAATACCTTTTCCGATTGTGAATAATTCGAGCAGCTCACGGGCGTAATTTTCATTCGGCGCATTTTTGTTACTCTCATTTCCATTCAGGTAGAGAAGCATCAATGGATTTACAGTGATTTGCTCTACCAGGGTCCTGAAATTTCCTGTTGCGTTATCACGAAGGACCTTTGCATATTGATAAATCATTTTACCAATGTTTGCATTTGCAGTGACGAAATGATTGTGCCAGAAAAGGAACATCTTCTCCCTGATACTTACGCCTTCATTGAGGAAAAGTGAAAGTTGC
>JBDUAU010000168.1:0-4623 GCA_040004485.1 Saprospiraceae bacterium | reverse complement strand
TTGGCGCTGGCGTGGGGTGCTTATGCTCTTTTTGCAAAGCAAAACATGGATGGTATTGCCTTGATTGTAAGTGCATTTATCATCTTTTTCATATCGAGCCGATTTCACAAACGAACACCTGCAGGCAATGAAACCTATCAGAAGCTCGAAGGATTTCGTCAATTTGTCGCCAAGGCTGAACGTCCTGTTATTGAGCGCCTGATGAAAGAAGATCCACTGTATTATGATAAGACAATGCCTTTTGCTCTCGCTTTTGGCTACCTGAGTCAATGGAATAAACAATTTGAAGGATTATTGACGCAACCACCTTCATGGTATACAGGTCCGATGATGTATGGTCCCGGCATGAATCAATCATGGAATACTTTTTCGGAAAGTTTTCCCTCCGAGATCAGTAATATTGGTTCTGTCTTCGGTAGTAGTCCAAGCAGTTCTTCCAGCGGTGGCGGTGGTGGAGGATTTAGCGGCGGCGGTGGTGGCGGCGGTGGTGGCGGAAGTTGGTAGTTTAAATTACGACTGCTGAAATCATTTACGATCCTCATCTTATCTTGCGTTCAGACAATGAGCGAAATAAGACACTAAATTTAACTTTGTGTCCATCACATTTCCATCTTGATAGCTATGGATTCTACTGAGAAAAAATTAAGTAAACACAAAGTTGCAGTCATTGGTGCAGGTACCATGGGGAATGGT
This sequence comes from Saprospiraceae bacterium, assembly GCA_040004485.1. Lineage (GTDB taxonomy): Bacteria > Bacteroidota > Bacteroidia > Chitinophagales > Saprospiraceae > Opimibacter. The sequence continues at coordinate 3,930 of JBDUAU010000168.1, read as the reverse complement.
ATCACACATGTTTTTGCGCAGTATGGTTTTCCGGTAACCATGATCGATATTTCGAAAGAAGCAGTTGATAAGGGATTGAATACGATCCATCAAAACATGGATCGGATGGTCCTAAAAGAAAAGATAACGTCTGCTGAAAGAGATACTGCTGTTACATTGATACAAACCGCTACGGACATCCGGTCAGGAATAAAAGATGCGACATTAATTATTGAAGCAGCAACAGAAAATATTGATTTAAAACTTAAGATTTTCAGAGATATTAATCAATACAGTCATAAAGAAGCAATCCTTGCAACAAACACGAGTTCGATATCCATCACCAAAATAGCTTCTGTTACAGATCGTCCTCAGCAAGTCATCGGCATGCATTTTATGAATCCTGTGCCAGTAATGAAGCTCGTGGAAATCATACGCGGATATAGCACGTCAGACGAAGTCGCAAGAGAAGTAACAAATATTTCAGAAAGTCTTGAAAAGATTCCTGTTGTTGTCAATGATTATCCTGGATTTGTTGCGAATCGTGTCCTGATGCCTATGATCAATGAAGCGATCATTGCATTGTGGGAAGGAGTTGCCGGTGTGGACGAGATTGACAATGTGATGAAGCTGGGTATGGCTCATCCGATGGGCCCTCTTCAACTTGCAGATTTCATCGGTCTTGATGTGGTCCTTGCTATTCTTCGCGTCTTGCAGGAGGGCTATGGCCAACCAAAATATACTCCTTGCCCATTATTAGTCAACATGGTGCAGGCAGGCAAGAAGGGTGTAAAAAGTGGAGAAGGATTTTATACTTATACACCAGGTTCCAGAGAAATGAAAGTAAGTGAGTCTTTTAAACAGTAGATTAAGACAGGGGGCAGTGTTTTACCCAGACAGGGACATTGATTCACGCAGACAGGGGTAGTGGTTTCCGCAGACAGGGGCATTGATTTACGCAGACAGGGGTAGTGGTATCCGTAGACAGGGGTAGTGGTTTCCGCAGACAGGGGCAAGCCCTGTCAATACTATTCACTATTCACTATTCACTATTTAGCCGCTAATTGCGCTAATTCACGCTAATTATTTTTTTTCATCTGATGCCAGTGGCTCTCCACTTAAGTATTTTACCCAGACAGGGGCAAATCCTGTCAATACTCTTCACTCTTCACTATTCACATCTTTACCAGTTTTTTCGTCATCACCTTTCCGTCCTTTTCAATCAAGATGAAATACAATCCTGAAGGATAAGCATTCATATCATCGATTCTTATTTCTTCTTCTTTTGTAGCATCAGCATATACACTTGATGTCTTCATGATTTGTCCATACGTGTTGTAGATTGAAATATGATGATCACCACTTTGGATTGTTTTTAACCTGATGATTGCAAAATCTGTCGCAGGATTTGGAAATACTTCGAAAGTAGTCAGTAATGGAATTTCATCTTTTACTGCAACATCACATTTTGTATCCAGAATATAAGTTGCATAAGCAGTGGTATCAAATAAACATATACTCCTGATCTGAACTTCGTATGATTTACATTTTGCAAGATCATTGAGGAGTGCTGTGGTGTCCTCAGTTGCGAACTCTTTGTATTCGGTATTTCCAACTTCTCTCCATCTGTAGGTATAGATGATCGCACCTTCAGAAGCAGGCCAGTATGTAAAAGCACTGGTAAACGTGATACCATCAAATATCATTGTATCTACAGGAGGACAGGAGTTAGGTTTAAGAATATTGACGCAATAATCCTCGACTTCACCTGAAGAAAAATTTTCACATGGACCCTGGTTGATACTGAAAGGAGGATTGAATTCTGCCATGCTGACTCTCATCCTTGTACTTCCTTCAAGCGCCGTAAAAGGGATAGTTATGCTGCTTGAAAGGATTGTATCTGTTGTCAAAAATCTCTTATCAACAAGTAGCTCATCATTATCAAATATTCCATCCTGATTAGCATCAAGCCATATTCTGTATTGTTCAAATAATTTTGATCCGGAAAAGCCGGGCTTTGACCAAACAGGATAAGATTCCCCGGCTACATAGTCAGCATTGTTTGATTCATAAAAAATATATCCGCCGGTCTGTCCGGAATTATTGACAAGCGAGCCGATAGTTAAAGAATCTATATAGCCGTTAGTTGCATTCACAGCTGAAGATTCGCAGTAAGTCAGATCAAGACAGCTTCCGCAGCCCTTTGTCCTAATCGTATAAACATCAGAGAAACCACTTTCACTTGTATCACAGCTTGTTTGTATCCTATATTCATAAAATGAACATCCAAGGAGATGGTCAAGTGTAATTTCCTGAAGAGAAGTTACGACTTCCATCCATGTCGTATCACCCTGCAGACGCCATTGAATGAGAAAGTAATTTGCTGCATAGACTCCTGACCAGTTTAGATAAATGTTATACACATCAGAGAAAGCAATGATATCAGAAGGTATATCGCAACATCCTTCTGTCTTAAATGCATATGGAACCTGGAAGCCTGTAGAAGTATCCGAACAAAAGGATTCAAATTCAATCACATAATCTGTACAACCCAGCAGGCCGGTTAATTGAAGTGGGGTACTTACATCAAATAGAGTATCCCATTCAGTGCTTCCTTCAACCTGCAACCTGGCATTGACCGTGATCGTATCAAGAGGCTCCCATTGAATCGTAACCTTTGTATCTGACAATACATCTGCAGAAATATTGGAAGGAAGTGGACACTGTGAACAGTCAGCCATCAGAAGCTGCATACTATTACCTGCATTCATGCTTCCGCCCAGCCTGATTTGACTTTCAAGAATTGCGTCCTTAACAACACCATTAAAAATATAATCTCTCACGTGTTGGGCAGCCAAAGCAGGATTGACATGTGTGAGGATAGCAAAGTTCTGACAAGGTGCAGAATATAATAATCCTATCAAGCCTGCTGCAGTAGGTGAAGCAAATGAAGTTCCACTCGTGGTCGTATAATTATTATTCCTTCTGGTTGTGTACACGTCTTCGCCCGGTGCACCAAAATCAACCGTTGTAATTCCATATGCGGAGAACGTTCGTAAGTTTTCGGCGTTTAGCGCAGTAACACTTAATAAATATTCACTCGAACATCCGGTGGGTAAATCTCCAACTAAATCGATGTCAACATCATTGTTGGCAGTTGCGCCGGCACTGAGGATCCCGTGTACACCTAATGAATCATAGAAAGCACACCACAAAGGTGCATCAGCCGGTTGGCCGAAATCAATGCCCCATGAACTGTTCGTGGCCACTACAAATGCTCCTCTGTTTCCGTGGGTTTGTTCATATAAAATACGTTGGTCAAGTGCATAAGAGTACGAAGCAATGGCAGCAGACTCAGGATTTCCTCCCACAATCATCATGATTTTGACATTCCAGTTCATGCCTGTTACGCCTATTCCATTATTTCCCACTGCACCTACCATTCCACTTACCTGGATGCCATGCGCATTGCCGGACACATCACCATTTTGATCATAAGCATTCCATCCGTTGAAATCATCAATATAGCCGTTACTATCGTCATCGATATTGTTGCCCGGGATTTCATTGTGGTTATACCATACGTTTGCAGCCAGATCTTCATGTGTGACTTCAATACCATCGTCGACAATGGCAACTACAATAGTATCGCCCAAAGCGGTGACACCTCCTGTGGTTACATCCCATGCTAAATCGGCATCCGTATCGTCATCCATCAATCCACCGGTCTGACCTGTATTGAACCATTGCCATTGTTGATTAAATGACGGATCATCTGGCAGATTTCTCTGTGTCGTAAGGTGGTCGAATTGTGCGGTCATGACTTGACTATTCTGCCGTAACTGTTGAAGTAGTTTTACTTCGTGGACAACAGCAAAATCATAATGGAGGAGATAGATCCCAAGTCTTTTTGAAACTGTCCTGTCCAGTTTGATCTGGGATGCAAACCTT
>JBDUAU010000306.1:0-4624 GCA_040004485.1 Saprospiraceae bacterium | reverse complement strand
ATAAAGTACTTCACCGGATGTTTGAAGAAGGACCAAATGGATTTGAAGGGGGCATGAATGCAAAAAAATACATGCGTATCACGCACACTTCAAAGGCAACAGCTACGAGGGACCTGCAGGAATTAGTTGCGATGGGCGTTTTGTCTCCATCTATAGCTGCGGGGCGAAGCAGAAGTTATGAAGTGATGATGGAGGAGTTTGAATGAAGATGAAAATGTAATGGCGCGATGATGTCTTTGATTTCTGCGGGAAAATAATCAGCGCTAATTCTTTTTTAAAAAATCATTTGCGCAATTTGCGGTCAAAAGAGCACAATACCCTTTTTTAAAATGAAAAGCACGACCTGCAAAGGCTCTAACGGTCAGTATCGCGAAGAGTATCACAGCGAAGTTGCTGCACGCATTGGAGCTGAACGCGCGAAAAATGAGTTCGGTCATGATCTCACGCCACAAGTATGTCGCACATGTGGATACTGGCATCTCATACCGGTGTCTACATCGAAACTCTGTCACTTCTGTACAGATAGCGCATTGTTTCAAAAGGATTTATATTCCACAAAGCAGGAAGCAGAAGCTTTGGCAAATAGAATGCTAAAAGAAAAACGAATCAGGCTTTATCCATATAAATGTCCGCATACAAGTGGATGGCATTTGACGAAAGCGGATCCGGGGAAGAGAGGAGTGAAGAAGTAGGGGTGAATGTCGGTCTACATTACCGGATAAAAATCTTTTTATTCACAACCTGATCATCAAGATAAATATGGAATAAATAAATTCCGCCCGGGAGATCGCTCACATCGATTTGATGAGGAGGCGCAGAGTATGTCTTAAGTATCCTTCCGGAAAGATCGACAACATCAACCTGGTTAATTCTCTCATTGCATGCAATTGTGACGTTGTCTTCTGCGGGATTGGGATAGATACGGAGTGATGCTGATGTTGCATCCACATCTTTTAGAGCGGTTGAACAATCAATGTCCTCAAACACGTGACTACATGCGGAAGCTAAATATTCAGTGCTGGATGCCATGCCAAAAACATCAAGAATATCAAACATGTCATAGTGCATGCGCAAATCAATAGTACCGAGTGCAGGATCAAATTCATACAGATTGTCGAGGTTGTCAAAAGCAAATATTCGTCCTGTATCGCAGCTTTCAAAAAGATTTGATAATCCCCATAACTCAACTCCCTCTATCCATGGGGGTGTGTGGCATTGGATGGTCGATACAGTTCCGTTTTGCAGATTGTACGCTTTTATATTTTCGTCCTGTGCGCTTTGATAGATAAGGTTTCCCTTATAAAAGGAAAGGTCACCGGGAGTATTATCCCCAAGGTGGGCTATCACTTCAAGAGAGTCCGTCAGGATATTGTACCTGTACAAGACCTCAAGCTTTGAAAGCGTGTAGAGATTAAAATTCTGATCACACACCAGGGATACATATCTGTCTGTGTCCGGGAGGTTTTTAATCACAGTTACTAATCCAGTCACCAGATCGATTTGAATCAATTCAGCAGCAGCCACCCCATACATCACTCCTGTAGGAGAAATGGCAATGTCAGTTATTCCATTGTTTGGGATAGTGGTTTGAAGAGTCAGGGAATAATCCGGATTTACCTCATAGATATCTCCGTTGTTGATATAGATATAAAGATGCTGACCAAGGCTGATGCCGAAGAAAGAAGAGATAAAAAGAGTGGTGAGGAAGACTTTCATATGGAGGTGTTGTGATGAAAGATAGAAAAGAAATGTCGAATAACGAGTAACGGGTAACGAGTGAAGAGTACAGAGTAACGAGTAACGAGTGACGAGTACAGAGTGAAGAGTGAAGAGTGACGAGTAACGAGTAACGAGTGATGGGTGACGAGTAACGAGTACAGAGTGAAGAGTACAGAGTAAAGAGTAAAGAGTAAAAAGTGATGGGTGACGAGTAACGAGTAAAGAGTACCGAGTTATACTTGCAGAGGAGAAATCGTATCAAAAGCACAGATATACGTATCGTTTCGTATTATTTAGGGCGAAAAAAGTGGGCATGGGGTTAAAATTGGAAAATTTCATCACAATACCGAAATTCAATCTTGAATTCAAAATAGGTTGTCAATCCCCTTGTGCATTCCGCAATATTATTATGGTAATAAATAAACTTATAGGTTGATTTTCATGAAAATAGTTAATATCTTTACAGGACGATTATTTGCTTTCCACTATACCGGAGAGATAGATAATGAATATGACCGGCTAATGGATTTGTGGACGGATACTGAATATTTGCGAAATTTTTGAAAGCAAATCAGAAAGATTTACCAAAAGAAAAAATGATCAATGATATGGCTACATCGATCATTGAAGACATTGATGTAATTGATAACACCCTGGTCACCTTAACAAAGGATAGCGGACTAAAACTGACAACATTTTTCAGACCATTGCACAATCAGGAATATCAGACGAAACTATTGTCTAAGCAAAAAGGTCGGGAAAACGTATTGAGAATGTATGCTATAAAAATAGATGAAGATTGTTTTGTCATTACAGGCGGTGCAATTAAGTTGACTCAATTGATGGAAGAGAGGGCGCGCACCCTGGAAGAACTACACAAGTTAGAAAGGGCAAGGTCTTATTTGAAAGAAAATGGCATTGGTGATGCAGATTTATTTTTTGAATTATTCAACGGACAATAAAATGACGAATAAAGAAAAATTCACAACGTTGGTTTCAAAAGAATCAACCAAAACAGTGTCTCGGGCAAAAGTCAGGATTGCCAGGCGGGGATATACAAGGATTTCACAGCAAATTGCCTTAGCTGTATTGGAGCGCCTGGATCAATTGAACTGGACCCAAAAAAAACTGGCAGAGGAGATGGGCGTCAGTCCTCAAATCATCAATAAGTGGGTAAAGGGGCATGAAAATTTCACGATTGATACAATTGAAAAGCTGAGTGAAAGATTAGGTATGGAACTGATCGAAGTTAAAGCGGTAAGTGGCTGATTGTTTATTTTAGAAAAAGCGGAGGGCGGAGAGCAGAGAGGTGTTAATGTGTGACTTTTGATTAGTGGGGAAGATTTATTTAATCTTAAAAAAGTCATGGTTCGGCGGATATTATACTTCCGTCCAGGACTGAATTCCATCAGGTTGAGTCATTGGATTTGCTTTTCAGGCAACTTTCCGGATGTTGGGGTGATTTGCCGCAATATTTGAAAGACATTTGGTAAAATCCACCGTTTTTTTGACCATCAAATATTAATTCCAATACAACCATTTAAAATAATTTTGGGCAAACCGAATTTCACTATTTTGGATCAAACAACATGTTGTATATGTCACTTGACGAGCTCCAAAGACACCTGGATAAAATAGCCAAAGAACACAATCAAAAAGGGATCCCCGAATTCGAAGGATATTCACCGGAGGAAATGGCTTTGCTGCTGTATGAACCCTTATCGAAGGATTGCCTGGTGCAATTCAATGTTCTCCAACCCGAAGAATATATACAAATACCTATTCTAAACCAGGCCCAATTTATACTTCAGCAAATACATCAGCAGGGAAAAATCAAATTGACACCGAAAGGATATATGCCCGTCAAATTGGTGAAGGATATTTATGACCAGGGTTTTATGCAGGAGGAATTTGTTGAGAAGGGGTTGCAAAAATTATATAGTGAAACCACATCCTACACGATGCTCCTTAGTCACATGTTGCTGGACGCTGCAAGACTGACCAAAAAACAAAACCATTGGTGGAGCCTGACGAAGCAGGGTGAAAAATTACTTGAAGACCCGGGCGGACTTCTTCATGCACTGATGATTGGATTCGGACAGAAACTAAATTGGTCTTTTTTTGATGGGTATGGAGAAGGCCCGATCGGTCAGTTGGGATGGGCTTTTAGTTTGTTTCTTTTACATACGTATGGAGACGTGGAGCGGCCTGATACATACTATGCTGAAAAATATTTCCGTGCTTTTCCGGATTTGGTTCAGTTCATCGCACCTTCGTATTTACGAACGGCTGAGGAAAATGCATACAGTGGGTATTCGATAAGGACCTTTGAACGGTTTTTAGCGCATTTCAATCTTGTACACATACAGAAAGGAAAGAAATGGGATGATCCTGACATCATTTCAAAGACGCCGTTGCTGGATGCGCTTGTGAGGGTTAGAAAATAAAATTGTAGAGCCGCGATTAATCGCGTCTCTACAATCGATTGTTCAAAAACAAACCAAATCCATCAGTTTGCTTATCATGATAATTTTTAATTTTGAATCCTGTCATGACGAATGAAATCATAAAAGAAATAGCCGGACAACTTGACGCTGGTTTCAGGTGCTTTATCCATAAGAAAACTGAAGAGTTAAAATTTATTCCTGACTTTGACAGCCTTGGCATAATGGATGAAGAAATGTGGAAAGATGAGACCGAATTTTTAGAGAGTGATCATGAAGAATATTGGGAAATAGAAAGAATGGAATCAGGAGATTCTTTCAATATGATGTCTGATTTTATCACTACAGTGGAAGATAATTCACTCAGGTATAAGTTGGAACAGGCGCTTCAAAAATCAAAACCGTTTCGAAATTTTAAGTTCGTCATTGACAACTCAGGAGATTATCGCAAGAGATGGTTT
>JBDUAU010000435.1:0-4627 GCA_040004485.1 Saprospiraceae bacterium | reverse complement strand
TCATATCACCGATAGTGCGACAACGGATCATTTCTTCGTTGACGATCTCGTCAGACTTGCGGGTGATGTATTCGCAATCGGCGAGGAGGACACCATCACGTTCGAATACGTTTCGTTTGTGTGCAAAGTAGAGATTGGGCAATGGAAATTCTTCTGCTGCGAGATAGCGCCATACATCAATTTCTGTCCAGTTGCTGATTGGGAATACTCTGAAGTGTTCTCCGAAATGTTTTCGTCCGTTGAATAAATTCCAGAGTTCTGGTCGTTGATTTTTTGGATCCCACTGACCGAATTCATCACGATGGCTGAAGAATCTTTCTTTGGCTCTTGCTTTCTCTTCATCTCGTCGTCCTCCACCTAATGCTGCATCGTATTTCCCTTTTTCCAATTCATCAAGCAGGACATATGTTTGCAAAGCATTGCGGCTTGCATTGTATCCACGTTCTTCTTTTATTTTTCCTTCATCGATTGCTTTCTGAACAGAGCCAACAATCAGACGTAAATTGTAATTCTTTACCAGCCAGTCCCTGTACTCAATCGTCTCCGGAAAATTATGACCAGTGTCAATATGCAATAACGGAAAAGGAACCTTAGCCGGATAGAATGCTTTTATCGCCAGGTATACCATCAGAATACTGTCTTTGCCACCTGAAAATAAGATGACCGGATTTTCAAATTGAGCAGCTACTTCACGCAGGATGAAGATGGATTCTGATTCGAGTTCTTCGAGATGGTTGAGGTAATACTTCATTTATTTAGTGATCTGGTGATCGAGTGATATTGTGATCTGGTGATCGAGTGATCGAGTGATCGAGTGATCTCTCCTCACCATTTTATAAAAGGCAAAATCCTGTCGTACAACTCCGAAAAGGATAGGTCAACAGATTGATTTTTAGTTTGAATATGAATATCAGGAGATATCGGAATTTCGTAAGGAGCATTGACACCGGTAAAATCTGAAATCTCTCCTGCTCTCGCTTTTTTGTAGAGCCCCTTTATATCTCTTGATTCACAGATCTCAATAGGAGTATCGATGAAGACTTCTACAAAATTATTTTCACCGATAATTTGTTTCGCGTTGTTGCGCATTTCAATTGTGGGCGAAATAAAACTAACGATACAAATCTGTCCGTTGGAGATAAATAATTTTGCAACTTCTGCAATACGGCGGATATTTTCTGTTCTGTCTTCAGCTGAGAAACTAAGGTTATTATTTATTCCGGTGCGGATGTTGTCGCCATCTAATACTACAGTATGATACCCCAGTTCAAATAATCGTTTTTCCAATGCTGTGGCTAAAGTGCTTTTTCCTGAACCTGATAACCCGGTCATCCAAAAGACTTTCGCGTGCTGGCCGAGACGAAGTTGTTTTTCTTCGCGGGAGATGAATTGTGATGTTGGATGTAGGTTTTTCATTTTGCCCCTAAATCCCCTGAAAAAGGGGACTTGAAGTTTCTACTTGCTGATTAATCAATTTATATTCTTAACAACTAATGCACAATGAAAAAAAGGCTTACCACTTAAGAAACATAAGGACACCTAAGGAGTCACTTAGGAATTTTCGTTATTCATCAATCGTTACTCGTCAATCGTTATTCGTTATTTGACAGGGCTTCGCCTTCTGATAGGTCGCAGCCTATCAGTAAATCTCCACGGTTGAACATAGGCTGTGCCTACGTTCGGGTGTCAGCAAAACTCAGTTTTGCGTCACCATGCAAGTTCAAGCATGGATGGGTCCACCTGAACTACCATTTGTATTCCTATACTTTCCAACGCCACCACCATTTCATGTTTTGATCGTTGGGACATGATTACGCCTTCCATGCCGGCCAATTGACCATAGGCAAGGATGACGCGGTCACCTTGTTTCATTGATAATGTTTCGGTCCTGACTTCAATGTCGGTTCCGCTTATTTTTTGTAGCCATTGGATCTCGCGATCACTGACTATGCAGTCATGTCCTGCTATGCGCAACATCCCTTGCACGTATGGAAGTGCTAATACCTCGTTTCTTCTTGTTTTGTCAAGACGAACGAATGTATATCCAGTGATGAGTGGAAGCTCATACACTTTCACTTTGCGATTATACTTAGCTGTTCTTTTTCGAAGAGGTACAAATGCTTCAAGCCCCATCGTCTGTAGTCGATCGCGAATAAATTTCTCACACTTGACCTTTGTGCGCACGACTATCCAGGGGTTTCTTACGGCCCTATCATCAGGAATTGATATCTGTTGATACCTATTAACAATCTGTGAGATAACAAGCCCACTGCTCTCTGCTCTCCCGCGTCGTATACTGCGTACGGCGGGATCTTCACCGTGTTCGATCTGCTCTCTGCCTTTTAACTGTCCTTCGTCCATAGCAGTAGTGGTTGAGGTTCAAATTGTTTCCAGTCAATAGCATGGATCTCGTCGTTGCGATAGATGATGTATCTAATCTTTCGTTTCACCAAAGCTTCAGCTTTATGGATCAGGTTGATCAGGTAGCTTTCATCAATATCTCCGGTAAACATCAGGTCGATGACCGGGCTATCGAGGCCGTTTGAAAACTGGCCGATGATGTATACGTCTTTGATCTCTCCAAGGCGTTCGATGACCGTATCAATGATGGTATCGAAGCCGATGTATTTGATCAGGATATTGTGGACTTCGTTGTAGAGTGGGTGCCCGGTATTCGCCTGGAAGAACTTCTTATTTCCTTGTGTGTAGGCCTTGAGCATTCCAGCCTTTTCGAACCGGTTGAGCTCCTGGCGGATAGAATTTGTGGAGTCTCCGAACTCAGATTCCAGCTCCCGGAGGTAGGAACGGGACTGGCTGTTGAGGAAGAACTTCAGCAGAAGTTTGATCCTCATTTTGGATGAGATAAGTGTTTCTATCATGACTCTCTACAAATTGAGTAACAAAATTACTCAATCATGGCCAAAAATGCAACCAAAAATCAGTTTTTGAGGGATTCAAGCCAATGGAAAGGAGGCAAAGAACGTGCCTAAATAGGGTGGATGCTTCGACCAGCTTAACTCATCCTCTTGCTACAGCTCAGCAACCAGGAGGAAGGGGCGGAAAGGGCGGAAGAGGCAATTGTATCCCTTCGAAATTTCTACTTCGTGAATTTTCTCTCCTACTTCGACTAGTACTCAGCACACCTCCTGTTTACTGCGCAACCCCAGGGTTTTACTCTTCCAGCTTCCCATCCAACCAATGCACAATATTCAAAAGCAACTGGAAATTTTCCGGAGCCTTTTCGCTGTTCATGCCAACTTTCGAATGTTGCGCTCCACTCAATTGAGCTGTAAACATGGCGGCTTCACCAAAAACGACAACTCTGCCTTTGCCATACTTTAAATATGCTCCCTGAGACCAACCTTTCATGTTTATCCTTGGTGTGCTATCTGTAAAGACCCAGGCCGTATCCGGCATCAGGCAGTTATAGTTTTCATCGAAAGTTAAGATAGACGTAGCGTCAGCCGGAATTTTAAAACCCTGGCCAGTAAAGGACACAATTTGTTTCACGCGTTCACTACTATCCCTACCTTTTGTTATCGCACTTTCTTTTAAAGAACCATCTGTCAAATTAAAATATCCAGTTCCATTTGTTACTGTATGAAGAACAAATCCATTTGCAATTTCAAATCCAAATACGGCTGCAAGATCTTGTGCCGCACCAGCCATCGGCATATGGTCCGCAATGAGAAATAAACTCACGCCCTCATTGACCCAATCCTTTACTGAAGAAATTTCTGCATTTGTAAATGCGGAAGGCGTAGGCAGATACCAGTTCTCTTCATTGATTTCATTCAATGCATTAGAGATGACGAGGATTTTGCCTTTAGATAAATTTTTCGCTGTGAATTCATCTGCAAATGCATTGACCCGATATCCATCACGTTCAAGAAGATTTGCAAAGGGAAGATATCGACCTGTCTTGGTATGAAAATTATGGTGGCCTTCGTCGATGAAAATAACCGGCCCTTTTCCTTTGGAATATGCAGGATGCTTAATCATCGGATGATACGATGTGTCCGCGATCTGTTGCGCACTTCCTGAAATATACAGAATGACAAATATGAAGTGAAATAAGTGTTTCATGATGATACATTTTTAAGACCCGACGACTCAGCAATCTAACCTTTTCGAAATTTCATGCTTTGCGAAATTTCCTTACACTGAGCAAAGTTAAGAATGCAAGCCGAACGTGTTGAAGTGTCTTCATTGTGTTTCTTCTTTTTTGCCCCTTCGAATTTTTGAATTAAAAATTCTCTCCCCTGTGTTTCTTAGCTGGGCTCGAAAACCCCGGGGGTATTAAGAAGTTCTGGCTTTAATTACCCCGGGGTTGCGTAGCACACAGGGGAGAGAATTTCCGGAAAGAAATTCGAAGGGGTAAAAGTAAATGCTGAATGGGAATTGTCAAATAACATTATGTCCAACAAAACCATTACAAAAGAGAAACACGGGAAAGAAAAATTTGAAGGGGCAAAGACTAACTCCTTTCTATCGTAACATCTCTTTTTGCCAAAAACAGACATACTCTCTTTTCACTATTTTTATTCCATTATTTTTAATCACATTGTCAAACTATTCTCCGTTCTATTTTCAATAATGAAAACCTTCTTTTCCATTTTGCTTATTG
>JBDUAU010000615.1:0-4628 GCA_040004485.1 Saprospiraceae bacterium | reverse complement strand
TCCCCGACTCCTGCTTGAAGAAGATCCGGCCGAAGGTCTTCACGCCGGACAATTGCATTGGGAAGGTATAACAGACAATAATCTCAACAAAGCTCTTGGCGCCAGAATCGGATTCCTTCCTTTCGCTAATTCTTCTCTTGAGATTGGAGTGACAGGTCAGGTTTCTAAAGTCGGAGATTCTCCCAAAACGCCGGATGGACCTGCACCAAATAAAGATGTGAAAGCAACTTATTACGGAGCGGATTTATGTTACAACACGGATGTTGAAGCGATCAAGGGAAGCCTTATATTCAGGTCACAATATTCAGGACGTAAAGTAGATAAGGTAGATTATGCACTGACAGACTCTACAACATTTACGTTTGATAATAAAGTAAGTGCCTGGTTTGCACAGCTTTCATATCGACCCACTCAAATTCGTAATAAATTCATTAAGAAACTTGAATTGGCAGCACGATATGGCCAACTTGATAATCCAAAAGGAGCAAAATGGGGAGTGGATAAATCACAATTTGCCCTGACACTTGACTACTGGATTTCATGGAATGCAGTTGTAAAGTTAGCTTACGAACAAGATACAAATCATCCTGATGTAGGTAACTCTGTAAAAACGCCAACGCGTCTTCTGTTCCAGTGTGCAATGGGATTCTGATCCACTAACTAACTATAATCATATAAAAGAGGTAAATCATGAAAAAGTATAAAATATTCATCACGCTTGGTATCATAGTTCTGTCAGTAGTTATATTAGCTGAAAGCTGTGTTACATCTCAGTTAGTGGCAGATAAAGAAGGTTCTCAGCTCTGGTCAGAAAACTGCGGAAGGTGTCACAATGCTCCGGCAGGTTCTGTGTACAGCAATAATGAATGGGATCTCATCGGTACACATATGCGCATGAGAGCTCAACTGACTGCTGACGAAACAAGAAAAATTGTTTCATTCCTTCAGACGCCAGCAACCGAGTAAATATGAATCCAATGAGCATTTAGATTAAAAATCTAAGGCTTTATTCTTCTCGCAGCGCCGGAATGATAAGACACAGAAAGTGTACAAACATTCCGGCGCTGCGATTTTGTCTACCATGGCCATCATTGTGATCATAAGGAATCCTAAAAATAGTATGAGATGTCTATTATAAAATTAATATCTTGCGCAGGTTCCCTTTTACTTATAGCATTTCCCATTCAGATTCCCTTTCCGATATGGATTTATGCTTTGATCACAGTCTACTCAGAATCCCTCTTAGAAAAGACGAATATTCAGTAATGGTCTGACCTGGTGGCTCACGCTATGTACTCAGCTTATCATTGTCTTTAAATTGGATATCCCTGTATTCAATTCGATTTGAGTTGTAGGTCTTGCAATGTTTATGATCTTAATCATAAACCTAATTGACTTGTATCATCAGACTTAATTTGCTCCCTGCATAATTTTGATACCAATAATAACAAATAAATAATTCAATAACTTCTAAAATTTCAAATCAATGAACTGGCAACCAAGCAAATTTAAATTCGTGATGCTTCTCCTTACGACCATAGGGCTTACAGCCCTTTATGTAGGAAGCTGTACGAATGACGATCACCTCATTTCAGTCCCAAATGTAGAAGGAAAGGATTTGGTATCAATCAAAGTAACTACTCCTCCAACTATAGATGGGACCATTGATGTGATGTGGGAAAACGCTCCAAAACTTAAATTTGAAGCGGTTGTTCCTGATCCTACAGGCGATATCTTCAGAGGATATGTAGGAAATAATATACCCTCAGTCACCCTCCGTTCTGCCTATGATGATCAGAATATTTATTTTTTGGCTGAATGGGTAGATCCAACGAAATCATTATCCCGGGAGCCTTGGTATTTTGATCCAACCTCAAATCTCTGGAAACAAGAAGCAGGTGCACCAATATTTATAGCGCCTACCAGAGCAGCATTTTATGAAGATAAAATTGCTATGCTTTGGAATGTTGATAACTCTGTTTCAGGGTGGAATGCTGCTACTTGTTATAAATCATGCCACACGGGATTACCGGCCCTTGATGGCTCCGGTCGGCATTTTACCAATAATGCAAGTGAAAGAATTGATATGTGGCATTGGAAATCCGTAAGGGGTGGTGTGAATACAGATCAGTTTGATGATCAGTTTCAGGATAATAGTTATCCAAATGGCAGAAAGAGTGATTCTGGTGCCGGTGGATATTCAGATAATGCACAAAATCTTGTCATCACCGGGTCTTCACCTGCAGTGACAGTTAAAGTACCGAAATATTTTATTCCTACCAGAACGAATTATGGTTGGATCATGAAAACTGAAATTGATAATGGTACCGCCAAACAGATTACATCTGTTGATGCAAATGGAGTTCTTACTTATGATGGAGGCACAATAGATCCGATTGCGGATGTTGATTTTCAGCGGGCCGGGGCAGGTGTTGGGGCGAAGGCTATTCCCGGCATCACGATGTCACCCTATGAAGGTAGCAGGGGTGATATTACATGTAAGGCCGTTCATACAGGTTCAGGTTGGATATTGGAATTCAAAAGAGCATTAAATACAGGTGATACCGAAAGAAAAGATGTTGATTTTTCATCGTTAGATGATCAATATTTTGGTTTTGGCGTGTTCGACAATGCACAAATAGCTCATGCCATTAAGCCTAACCTGCTTTTGAAATTCCAGAAGTAAATATTAGATCAGCCCTGTAAATCGCAGGGCTGACTCTTTATTTTGAAACGACAAATATTTCATAATCCTTACATAATTGCACGTGATGAAAACTTCGCGATTTCAAATAATAACAGTCTTACTGGCTTTAGTGGTGATGGTAGGAGGAGGATGTTATTACGATAACGTAATCTTTCCGGAAGGACCCAGCATAACAGGAGATGTATTTTTCGCACCGGACGTGGTGCCCATCTTTACCAAGGATTGCAGTTTATCCGGATGTCATATTCCTGGTGGTCAAACACCGGATTTGTCAGCCTCCAATGCATACAGTTCCCTGATCAATGGGAATTTTATCAATACATCCTCACCTAAAGAAAGTGAGCTTTACTTATGGATGCAAGGCCTTGAGACTTTGCCAATGCCTCCTTCAGGATCAAAACCCACGGAGACAGCTATCGTGCTGGCCTGGATAGAGCAAGGTGCACAAAACAACTAATAACACAGATAAATCTTAATAAAATGAAAAAGATTTTAAAATCAATACAATGTTTCTTAGCCGTTCTTTTCCTATGCGCTGTGATGGTTATCCCCGCAATGGCACAGGAAGTAACCACTACAGAAACATCCACCACAGATAAAGATCTGCGGCCAGTAAAAAATACATTCGAGGGCATGTGGATCATTGACAATCAATCTGTCATGGTGCCCATAAAAGGAACCTTCGAATTTGCTATTCAACACCGTTTTGGTACAGTTAAAAATGGTTATGAAGATTTTTGGGGTTTATATGCACCATCCAACATCCGACTGGGATTCAGCTATGCACCTGTCGAAAGGCTCATGGTAGGTTTTGGCTTTACGAAGGAAAATGTAACCTGGGATCTAAATGCCAAAGTCGCTATACTCAGACAGGCACGTAAGGGTGGTTCACCGGTAAGCTTAACCTATTTTGGAAACATTGCGGTCGATACACGTAAGAAAGAAAATTTCGTCAATAGTTCAGATCGATTCTCATTTTTCAACCAGTTGATTCTGGCTTGCAAAGTGACAGAAGATTTATCTATTCAGGTCGCCCCAAGTCTTTCTCACTTCAATGCCGTGCCATCATTCCTCAATGAGGATGATGACGTGATTGCAAAACTGAAAAACGATCATTTCGCTGTTTCCGTAGCCGGAAGATATAAAGTCTCTTCAGCTATGGCTATTATCGCCAATTATGATCAACCGATAACAAAGCATTATACAGATAATCCGAATCCTAATGTTTCATTTGGTATCGAAATTGGTACAAGCTCTCACACATTCCAGATCTTTCTCGGCAATTATAAGAGCATCATACCACAAAGGAATAATTTGTTCAACTCCAACGATTATGAGAAGGGAGAATTCCTGATTGGATTCAATATCACACGTCTTTGGAATTAATACTTAATTTATTAGTCTTAATTCCGGTTTTATAATTTTCAATTCATAGCGTAAATGAACTGATCATGAACGATTCAACAAACAACAATAATCCCTCGCGCAGGAAATTTCTTTCCCTTGGCCTTTTGGCTGGCGCCGGATTGATCACGACCAGTGCATCTGCGCAATCGCTCAGTGAAAGTGGAGAGACCGTAAAAATGCTGACCCAGGACGGAAAATTGGTCGAAGTGGATAAGGCATTAATTGTAAAATCCTCATCAAAAAAACAAGCAAGCAAAAAGGATGTCCTGGGCTGGATTAATCCCACGGAATAAATCAACCCTCTTTTTGTATTCACACAATTAATGCCTTTTTCCATGGAAAACAATAATATAAAAGAAGACAACGCCAGACGGGACTTCCTGAGATTAGGATCACTAGCCGTCGCGGCTACAGCATGTGGAAGTATCATGTGTGGCTGTGGTAAAAATGAAGCTGCAGAAGGCGGTAAAAAAGTAAAACTAAGCCCTATAATCCATAAACTCCCGAAGTTCGA
>JBDUAU010000326.1:0-45262 GCA_040004485.1 Saprospiraceae bacterium | reverse complement strand
ACAACGTCGTCTTGTTGGCGGCGGCGTAATTGCTGGCGCCGAATACGAGATTGGTACACGGGTCAATGTTGCTAATAGCAGCCCGATGATTGGTTCCTATGGTGTAAACAATGAAGGGTCACGCGATATTTACTGGAAAGGTGGCAATATGCTTCAAACCATACGCGCCATGCTAAATGATGATGTGATGTGGCGTTCCGTTTTGCGCGGAATACAGAAAGAATTTTATCACCAGACTGTGACGACAGCCCAGATTGAAAACTACATCTCCAAAGCCACAGGTCATGATCTTCACACGTTCTTCAATCAATATCTTAGGGATATCCGTATACCTACTTTAGAATATAAAGTAAAAGACAGCACTATAAGATTTAGATATACAGATATTGTAGACGGATTCAATATGCCACTAAGAGCAAACATAGCAGATAAAAGAAAAATTTGGCTTCAGCCCACTGCAGAATGGCAGGAAGTAACACAAGGCATTCCGGTGGATTACTTTGAGGTTGATCCTAATTTTTATATCAAGGTAAAAGAAGCGAAGGATTAATAATTTACGAAATGCTTCCTAACTCCAACTTTGTTTAAAAAAATAGACCCGAAATCCTTAGACCCCGGGCCTGGTGACGCGACAAAACGTCATACTTCGACTTCACTGCCCATCCTCACCACGCGCTCAGTGATCATTTTAATTTCATTTAGATAATAGACAACAACCAAATAACTTCGTTGCATGCCGAGTAATTCAAAACCATCGAACCCAACAATAACTCCAACTGAATACATCGACATGGTCACCGACATGTTCCTAAAGGTATCCGATCCTCTGCGAGCCGGGCAACAAATGGCCTATATGCGAGGCCAGTTTGAGTATTGCGGCCTGGGTGCAACTATCTGGTACCCGATGGCAAAGAAAATTTTTATTGAGTACGGTATGTTCACCGGTAAAAAGCTAAAAACATTTGTTGAAGGATGCTATGATCAGAGTTATCGAGAAGTGGTGTATGTCGGTATTGAGATGATGCAACGCATGCTTCCATACCAGCATGCTTCATGGATCAAAGTCCTTGAAAAATCTATCACCACTCAATCATGGTGGGACAGCGTAGACTGGCTAGCGAAATTAACAGGCATATTATTCAAACAATATCCTGAACTCCAATACGAATATGCATGGAAGTGGATTGAATCTGATAACATATGGCTCCAACGCGTAGCCATCATTCATCAACTTTTCTACAAGGAAAACACAGACGAAAAATTGTTATTTGACATGATCCTTCGCCGATCAGACAGCAAAGAATTTTTTATCCGAAAAGCAAGCGGATGGGCACTCCGTCAATATTCAAAAACAAATCCCAAACGGGTTCAATGGTTTGTTAAGAATCATCAGTTGTCACCATTATCAACGAAGGAAGCGTTGAGATTGATCAATAAAATTTAGGTCAACCACTTCTAAAAAGAGGACGCAGATACTCATGAAAAATTATGATTAAATAAAATTGATTTATAGATCACAAAATCACCAGATCACCAGATCACTGATCACCTTTTACTACTCGTACCTCAGTGACTCAATCGGATCCAATCTCGCCGCTTTCAATGCAGGGTAGAGTCCTGACACCAGCCCAACAATCATACAGGTCACAAATCCCAGAAAAATCCATGCCCAGGGCATAATGAATTTTCCACCCAGTAATATTGCCACAACATTTCCAATCGCTATGCCAAGGATAATACCCACGATTCCTCCCATCTGGCAAATCATGACAGCCTCTGTAAGAAACTGATTCAGGATGTTTGAACGAGTGGCTCCTAAGGCTTTGCTTATTCCGATTTCACGTGTTCTTTCGGTGACAGATACAAGCATGATATTCATCAACCCGATGGCTGCACCGATTAGTGTAATCAATCCGATACCGATTGTAGCTATTCGAATGGTTGCTGTATTTTCTTTCAGCATGTTGAGCAGGCTATCACTTTGTAATGTTTCGAAATCATTGTCCTGTGATGCTCTCAGCTTCCTGATGTTTCGCATGATGCCGGTAGCAAGTGAAATGGCATCATCGATTTCTTCCGAGTTTACTGAGGAGACAGTGATATCATAATTTTTGTCCGGATTACCGTAGAGATATCGTTCAGCAAAAAGGGGGATCAGAACGCGCCTGTCAGCACTCCTGTTCATCGAAGCACCTTTTGAAGCAAGAACACCGATCACTGTAAATCTTCGATTGTCAACAGTAATGACTTTGTTTATAGCGCTCTCTGCTTTTTTATGAAACAGATCATTGACGATATCCATCCCTATGATAGCGACCAGTGTACCGGCATCCTGTTCAATATTCGTGAAATTTCTGCCATACAGCAGATCATAGCCATTCATAGCCAGATACTCTTCATCAATGCCGTAAACAAGAACCGTCGGATTGGTTTTTTCCTTCTCGTATTTCAGCGTAGCCTCCCATGTAGCAAGACCGGAAACAGAAACTTTCGTGCCGGGATAATCAAAGCGCTCTTTAAATTCCATGGCCTGCCGGAAATCTATTGGATCGGCCTCTTTATCCTGTCTGCCACGGCGATTGGAATGAAGGCCGCCCGTACCGGGTGTGATGTTAAATGAATTTGCTCCCATTCCTGAAAAACTATCATTCATCGTAAACAGAAGTGCATCGATGGATGTCAATATCCCGACCAATGCCATGATACCAAAGGCAATAATCATTAAGGTCAATATGGCCCTGAGCAAATTGGCCCTGATCGATCGGACAGACTGAGATAATACTTCTCTGTATTGCATGAATATTGGTTACCTGTTTTTTATAAAGATAGCTTCTCCATCAGGATCACTCTTATTTTTTACCAGGTAAATAGACCTGATAGGAATAGCGATCGACTAAGGATTGAATATAGTAAGGATATTTTCCAATACAGATTGATGTATAGTAGCAGGTGCAGCTATGATCTGTCCTGTTTTCAGCATATCTCTTTTACCTGAAAACCCTGTCACTACACCACCGGCTTCTTCTACCAGGAGGATACCACCCGCGATATCCCACGGATTTAGTGTGGTTTCATAGTACGCATCAAACCGGCCACACGCTACATACGCGAGATCAATAGCCGCCGATCCGAGACGCCTTATCCCTCTGGCATTTTTAAGAAAGTAATCAAAGATGGACATCAATTGAGGTAATACATCCCGTGAAGCATAAGGGAATCCTGTAGCGACAACGGCATCAGATACATCAGTCCTCGCGGATACATGAATTCGTTTTCCATTACACCATGCACCACCACCTTTCCATGCATAAAAAGTTTCATTGCGTTCCACATCACGTACGATACCCAGGACAAGCACATCATTATGCATCAGGCCAATCGAAACCGAATAACAAGGGATCTGCTGTAAAAAATTAGTGGTGCCATCGAGAGGGTCAATGATCCATGTGTATTCAGATTGGATTTGACTGACAGTTTCTTCTTCGGTGATGAATCCGGACCCATTGATAATCTTTGATAAGCCGGCGACAAGTATTTTTTCCGCTTCTTTATCGACATAACTGACCAGGCTGTTGCGAGATTTGATTTCAACATCCTGTTCTCTCACTTTTCCGGCTTGGGAATGAATAAAGTCAGAAGCTTCAGCCGCCACCTTCAATACATCATCCAGTATTAATGTAATATCCATAAGCTCAAAGATAATCCTCCGTGTTCAACCCAAATCAAAACTCTTTTGGAAAGATGTTTTGTATTAATTTAGCATGCTATGATGAATTCAACTCTTACCAATTCAATTCACCTCTACGAATATTATAAGTCATTAGGTGAAAAAGCGATCAACCAGATCGGAGACAATGCGCTCTGGTGGGCTCCAGATGAAAAGAGCAATAGTATCAGCGTCATCATCAAACATCTGCATGGCAATATGCTATCACGCTGGACCGATTTTCTCACCACCGATGGTGAAAAAGAATGGCGCGAACGCGACAGCGAATTCGAAGAAACCATCACGACACGACAGGAATTAATGACACAATGGGAAGAAGGATGGGCTTGTCTTTTTAATGCATTACGATCTTTGACAACCGAGGATATGAAAAAAACAATCTATATCCGCAACATGGGCCAAAGTGTAGAAGATGCCGTCATGCGTCAATTGGCACACTACGCCTATCATGTCGGCCAGATCGTCTATCTCGCACGTCTTACAAATACAGGCGACTGGAAATCACTTACAATTCCCAAGGGAAATTCAGATACATATAACCAGGCAAAGTTTGATCCGGGTAAACGGATTGAACATTTTACAAAGAATCTTCATGATCTGAAATAGTTAGTAAATATTTTCATCTAATAGACGGAGTAAGTATGTGTAAACATTTCACAAATGAAATGCTGAAGAAATGAAATACTAGATCGTTCCCTGTGAAGCGAGCCTTGAAAGATTAAAATCAAGAGCATCCAGTGTATTGTTAGGATCAAGACTTTTCCATACAAAAGAAATACCTCTGTCCAGGTGAAAAAAACCTGCCTTCTTTCGTACCTGTATCTCATCAAGACCATGTTGATTGTGTCCGAAGTCCCAGGCCCTGATAAGGTCCACACTCGTTTGTTTGTTATGGGTCAATAATGCGATTGACTTCTTCAGCATGCCTGATTTTTCAACATCAGTGATGTCATCAGCATAAGTGTCATTTATTAAATACCAAGCTCCGCTTTTATGATGATTGAATATAAGATTGGCCACTATGACTGAAGCGGATGAAAAATAAACATTGTGTACACCCTCCAGGTAAGGGTTTTTTTCGATCCGCCAGGAGATATAAGACTTGTCTTGTTTGATCCAGTATCCTTTATACTTTTTCCCCGGTATGAGGTCTTGCTCTTTCACCACCGATTTGTCGTAGGCAGAAAATAAATACTTATTTTTTAAAGAATGAGATGTCGGCAAATATCTTTTAAAAGAAAGTAGTCGTGCCAAAAAGCATAAAGCAAAAATCCTCAGCAAAGAACCGGTTGTGTTTTTGGTATTTAGTGTAGATAAATATTTATAGGAAGCAAAGATGTTCAGCACCATTAATGATTGGCTATGATCAAATGGTATAGTAAAACCCAATCTCAGAAATGGTTTCTTAGCGGATGTAAAGCCCCATAAATATTTAATACCGGACTCTCTGCATTTTTCAAAAAGCATTCTGTACATGTTTTCAAAAACATTCAGTCCACGGTAATCGGGATGGACAAGAGTGTCTTCTGATTTACCAGTACGGATGAGGTCCCCTGTTTGTGAGATGAGATCTATAGGAATGGCGCACTGTGAACCTATTATCTTTTGAGTATCCGCATCTTTGGCAATAACATAAATTGCTTTTCCTGCAGGAGCATTATAAAACTCCCAAAGAAATTTATCCTTGTCCCTGGTGTCTTTGTTGATGAGATTGTAGAAATCAATCAATTCCGGGATATCCGCATCCTGCAACAGGGAGATCACAATATTTTTTTTATTCATTCCCGTATTCATTTATGATTTCTTCCGGCGTGATGGATGTAATACCTCTTTCATTCAGATACAAGAGTACTTTTTTATACTCCTCAAGATAACCGCCGTATTTGTATGATGTAAAATAAGTATTATGCCACAGAATGGAGATAATACAGTTCATTGAATTTTTCTCCATAAAATCAATAATTGTAGTGGCTGTATCTTTTAATGGAATATTCATGTAGCGATGCAGAGTGCCATCCATAATGTTTAGAGGAACTTCAACAAATGGATATGGAGATCCTGTATTCAGATTATACGGCTGAAATGGCAGCCCGTAACTGTTCCTAAAACCATATTGTTCTGCAAATCCGAGACTGGCATCAAACTTTATTCCGGCACCTTCGAGACTTTTCCATGCTGAAGGAAGTGTAAATTTCAAAAAATGATATCGATTCAGGTTTGTGGTGAATGGTAGCGTTTGCAATTCTTCACTGAACGAAGTCGTATAGCTGCTTTTATGTAATCCATTGCTTGATGAAAATTTTGACTGACCTCGTAATTCTTCAATTGTATAATCAGCATTTTTAATACCGTTTTCAGCAATCTTTCTGGTAGCCAGCCAGAAGAATGTGCTTTTCAGATCATGTTCTGTATGCAGTTTTGATATCCGGTCTATATTTTTCCAATGCGGATTTAACAGGACTTCATTCATCACAAGTTTTAATATTATATCCGGGCTTCCATTTTTAATAGCCCACATTCCATCCTGAAGAAATGAACCATGGATGGTATCAATATCATGCGAAAGAAAAACGCGTGTTGCACGACCCTTCTTGGATGTCATCGGTTTCAATGCATGTTCTGAACAAAACTGATCAAAACAGATCTGAACAAGGTTTTGATCGATACAGTTATATCGATATTGATATGAGCGATCAAATCTGAATCGGCCATATTGATCGGAGGAGTCATTTACATCGCCCTGGCCATATTCCTGTAAAGCATTGATCATATAAAAAGCCGTTCCAAGCCAATCCGGCTTGCGGCTATCCGGGAATATTATACGCGGCTCATCCGGAAAGTAGAATTCATGATTGTACACTTTTCTTTGAAGGAGAGAATCAAAAAGTGGGAGGTTAATAGGAATAGACCGAGAGTCTGAATGATCAAAAATGATTCGTGCTTCATTTTTTTCATCAATGAATGCAAAGGAGAGTAATTTATTTTTGGCCAAAGTCCTTAAGATGTATTCAAGTGGCTTTGAATAATTTTCATTTTTTTTGATGAATAGCTTAATCATAAGTGTATCTCTATAAAAACTGAATCCAGAGTACGATCGAATAAAAACTCATTTCTCACATCTCACGTCTCCCGAAAGGTTGCATTCTATCCTCCCTACTCATTAATTTTATCACGCCCCCAACTCTGGTTGAGTGTAGCTCATTCACTAGTCACTTTATACCACTTCCTTTCATCCTGCTTCCCCGATCTCACCACCGTATCAATAAATTCCATTCCTCGCACTCCATCATCAATAGTTGGAAAATCTAAGTCAGGATCAACATCCAATCCTTCAATTCTTGATTGTATAGTATAGGCTACATTGCGGTAAATATTTGCAAATGCCTCAAGATATCCCTCCGGATGGCCTGCCGGAACGCGTGTATGTTTTTGTGTTTGCGGATATAGATTCCCGACACCTGTCCGAATGACTTCCATTGATTTATCAAGCCATCTTACCATAAGCGAATTAGGCTCCATCTGCGACCAATCAATACTTCCTTTTTCTCCATAGACACGAAGGCGCAAATTATTTTCTTCTCCAGCGGATATCTGGCTTGCATACAACACTCCCCGCGCTCCATTACTCATCCGCAACAATACACTCCCATCATCATCCAAAACCCTTCCCGGAATATGTGAATACAGATCAGCACAAATCTCATCGATATGCAGTCCGGTGACATACTCCGCCAGATTTTCTGCATGTGTCCCGATATCACCCATCGCTCCAGCTGCACCCGACTTAGAGGGATCTGTTCGCCACGAAGCCTGCTTTTGATCGGTCAGCTCCAGCGCGGTGCTCAACCATCCTTGCGGATACTCTACCACTATTCTTCTGATCTCACCTAATTCACCTCCGGCGATCATCATCTTAGCCTGTTTGACCATGGGATAACCAGTGTAAGCATGGGTCACAGCGAAGATCAGTCCGGTTGATTTGACTTTAGCCTGAAGTTGTTTCGCCGCATCCAAAGTTATACAAAGTGGCTTATCACAGATCACATGAAATCCCGACTCCAACGCCATCATCGCAGGACCAAAATGCATATGATTAGGCGTTACAATAGCCACCAGATCAATTCTTTTATCCGGAGGTAAAGCAGCTTCTGTAAGGATCATCGCTTCATAGTCATCATAACATCTGTCCGGAGAAAGGAATAGATCCGCTCCACTGGCTTTCGATCTTTGCGGATCACTGCTGAATGCGCCGCATACCAGTTCGATCTGACCATCCAGTGCTGCCGCCATCCTATGCACAGCTCCAATAAACGCTCCCCTTCCGCCTCCAACCATTCCCATCCTTATTTTTCGTTTCATACCCTTAGATTTTGCTTCTCAATCTATTTCAAGATGTAATTTATTGCAAAATCAACAGTCTGAGCTCCCTGTAAACTCTGGAAGGCCTTTCCAGCGTTAAACATCCTTAGCACTATTTTTGTAACATTGGGCCATAATGAAGCACATCAAATATATTTTTCTTACCACATTTTGTATCCTACACGTATCCATGCTGTGTAGCCAGCAACTGAAAGCCGTACAACGTATTGAAGGCATTCCGGCACATACCGAATACAGGGCGATCACACATGACAATTCAGGGAATATCTATGTAGCCACAAGCGCTGATGTATTTATGATCCCTTCGAACAGCAACAAAGCGCAACCTATGTCCGCCGGAACCCATATTATGGATATCGACTGGACCAATGATTCGGGACTCATTATGCTGGTAGACGATGGCTCAGTCCGGTTTACAACTTCAGGTAAAGTGCTGATGCTCGATCAGAAAGTGGGCGCCACATGTATGGATGTGACCAAATCAACAATCTGGGTCGGAACGACAAATGGTGTCTATACCCTCTCCATTCCACAAGAGAAAATCGTAAAACATTATACCACAGATGACGGTGTATTGTTAAGTAATAAGATCAATTTTATTCACACAGATCCATTCAATGTCAGATGGATAGGAACAGACAATGGTGTCGTCCGAGTCTCCGGAAAGAAATGGAAATTATACGAACCGGAACAGGCCATTACGGCCATAACATCTACTTCCGAAGGCGCCTGGATGGCCGCAAGTCAAAACATGTGGCTTGTCGATTCGTATAACATATGGTACCCTATTGAAGCAGGGAAAGATCTGGGCCAGGGAAAAGTACGTGCATTGTCCTCTGATGGTCAGGGCCTCATCTACATCGCCTCAGATATCCTTGTGAAATATGATCCCTACAAGGAAAAAATCATCAGCATGAACAGAGATGGCGCCAGTGAACCGATGATACTTTTGGCTCAAGGTCCCGGTAAGAATGTCTGGATAGCCGGTGATTTGGGTATGGCCAAAATCATCGAAGACACAACAGTTATCGCTGCGCCTGTCGTCGAGTCTGATGAACTAGCAGCAACAGTAGAAGTGAAATCGACACCTGTGTGTATTGGGATGTTGACAGGTCATGTCAGCGTCAAGGCCTCAGGTGGCAAACCTCCTTATTCGTATAAATGGAATTACCAGGGCTCTACTGAGCAGGAGATCACCGGTCTGCCTCCTGGTCTGTACCAGGTAACACTCACCGATGGATCAGGTAAATCAACACACGCCAGCGGAATCGTTTCTGCATCACCGGAAATGTCAGTGACAGTCAAATCAGAAGCAAACTCTTCAGATAAATTAGCAGCGGATGGCAAGGCATTATTGATTGTTAACGGAGGTGCTGAACCTTACTCGGTATTGTGGAAGAATGGTGAAACTACATTAGAAGCAACGACACTAACGGAGGGATTACATACAGCGAGAATCATCGATGCTAACGGATGCATTGCAAATGGAAATATAACGATTGAAGCAGATAAGGTTTTAAAATCGCTTGACATTTCCACACTTACACTAGGGGAAACGATCAGGGTTGACAAACTATATTTTGCAGCAGACAGCTCTACCATTCAACCGACTTCTTTTGGGGTGCTGGAGGAGATATATGAATTTTTGAAAAATAACAACAAAGTCATCATCGAAATCGGTGGTCACACGAACAGTCTGCCCGATGATGAATATTGCGATCGACTTTCAACTTCACGTGCCAAAAACATTGCACTATACCTCTACGGCAGGGGTATACCACAAGCACAGATCTCCTACAAAGGCTACGGAAAACGTCAACCCATCGCTACAAATCAAACTGTCGATGGCCGGCGAAAAAATCAACGCGTAGAAATCAAAATTGTAAGCCTGTAATCAAAGACATTTCAAATTTATTGAAGAGTAGGGACATGTCGCGACCTGTCCCTACTCTTTAATAAATTTGAAACATTTCCAAAAGAAATTCTGGTCTCACGTCTCATGTCTCACGAATAGGATGAGTGCTGCTATCGCGCACCGAAAACTTCCACACCGTTCGAGACCTATACTCATCACCCGGTTTCAATTCCACCGAAGGAAATTCAGGGTGATGGGGCGAGTCTGGAAAGTGTTGCGTTTCAAGACAGAGCCCCGAATAGGGTCCATAGACACTTCCGTTTTTTCCTTTTTTGTCATCAAGAAAATTACCTGTATATAATTGCAAACCCGGTTCTGTGGTATACACTTCAAGGGCTCTTCCGGTAGACGGTTCGTACAAGGTTGCAGCGTGTGCCAATTCATCAGCTTGTTTATCCAGGACCCACATATGATCATATCCATGAGCATTTTCAAGTCGAGGATCCTTGCTGTTAATATCTCGTCCAATCATTTTAAAAATCCCAAAATTAAATGGAGTGCCGGGTACATCTTTCAAATCACCTGTCAATTCTCCTGTCGGGATCATCGTTTTATCCAATGAAAGAAAATGATCGGAATTGATCAGCAACTCATGCCGAAGAATATTTTCTCTGCCACCATTAAGATTGAAATACGAGTGCTGCGTCAGATTAATAATTGTTTTTTTATCTGTAATAGCCTTGTAATCCAGTGTGATCTCATTTCTTTGATTTAAAAAATACAGAATATGGACGGATAGATTTCCCGGATAACCCTCCTCTCCATCAGGACTCAGGTATTGTAATTCAACGCCAACACCTTCCTCATTTTCAAACTCGTGTGATTGCCATACGACTTTATCAAATCCTTTGATGCCGCCATGCAGATGATGATGGTTGAGATTTTTGGCAACCTTATATTCCTGCCCATCAAGGACAAAGCTTCCATCTGCGATTCGATTAGCAAACCTCCCTATGATAGAACCGAAATAGTGAGTAGAAGCCATGTAGCCTTCCAATGCATCAAACCCCAATACGATGTCATCCGGGTGGCCATCACGATCAGGCACGATTAAGGAAGTAATAGTACATCCGTAATTGATAATCTTGATTTCGATACCCTGATTATTGTCCAGCGTATATTCTGTCACAGGAATTCCTTCCGGTGTCTCACCATAAAAACGCTCGCTCATCATTCAAGGTCTACACGCACATTCTCAACAATATCCCTTAGCGCATCTTCCACGATTTTTGTATCCGTATGACGCAGGATGATAAATCCTTCCCCTTCATAGCTGGGAGATGCTTCCTGTCCGGGTTTTGGAATTTTGACATCGGTGATGATATCATTGTATTTTGATCTTATAGCTTCCAGACCGGTGACCCTGGCTACTTTGCCATGACCCTGTCCTCGCAAATAAGCAGCACCACTCGCGTACTTTATTTTAGGGATATCTACTTCATCGTATATCATGAGACGGGCCCACGCCAGAATAACATCAAAATCACATGCCCGTGAAATAAGTGTTGGAAACTGTGCACCTGGCGGACGGGCTGCAATTTCAGAAATCGCAATGCTGCCATTTTTTCTCCTGAACCATTCCATGTGGCTCAAACCGGTTTTCATACCAAGTGTATCAATTGCTTTTTGTCCTGCAGCCCTTATATCATCAAAAGCCTTGCCCGTAATTTCTTTTCGAAGGATAACCCGCCACTGTATCCATGGATTTGACATCACCTCAAGAGGTGTTGGTATATAGTGGTTGATCGTCTGACCTGCTATTTTGCCATTCAATGAAAATGTGTCTAAAGAGAATTCCTCACCCAGGATGAATTCTTCGATGACAACACCTTCCGCCGATTTTTGTCCGATAGCCTGAAATGCAGATTGCATTTCACTATCGTTATTGACCCGGAATGTCGTTTGCGATCCGGCTCCGGCCACAGGTTTGACTACAAGCGGATAAGGACATTTTTGGACAAAAGCAAAAGCCTCCTGTAACCTCGTGACAAGAGCATGTTTTGCACATGGAATTCCGGCCTCTTCAAAGAGGTGCTTCATGCGGGATTTATCTCTAAAATTTTGGGCTGTATCAACATCCATTCCGTCTATACATAGTACTTTTCGGGCCTCTGCCAGGGGGACCTGCAATTGTTCGGTAGCCCCCAAAAGGCGATGAAAACGCCCGACCTTCTTTTGTACTTCAGCGAGCACAGCGGTCAATGCTCCGGAATTAAACACATCGGGTATCTGTCGTGATGTGGAAATGCGGCTTTGTTGCCAGGGTGGTAGCAATGAAGCGGATTCCTGGCTGATGATTACAAGTCGAATGTCGTATAGCCCCGCCAGGGCATCAATAAAGCGCACGGCATTGGCAGTAAAATTTGGAGTGATATAGGCAACAGATGTCATAAGATGAAGGTAATCAAAACCAAAATGCATGAGGAAATACCTTAGTACGTTTTTGCGAAAAGAAATAAAGAGGGAAAATTTATCCTATCTTGGTTCTTTCAGCAGGAATACGAAAAAAACATAAATATTTTTTTTAACAGATATGTTGAAAACGCTATAACAAGAAATTCGATTTATATATTAGCATTCATAAAAGGCAGATGGCAACGATACTGATAGGATTGATCGGGCTTAGTTAAAACGTACTCTCTTTTTTTATGAAACTACACGTAAGGTTCGATATGGTGACTGTTTGTAAAATGGTTTTGCAGGAACAGTTGGAAAAATTGGGAATACCGTTTGAGCTCAATACCCTTGGAGAGGTAGAATTTCAGGACTCAGTTACAATTACACAGCAGGATGAGATAAATGTATCCCTGAGAAAATATGGAATCGAGCTGCTCGATGATCAGAAAATTATCTTCGTACAAAAGATCAAGGATACCATTATTGAACTTGTCAATATGGATGAGAAGTCTTCATCAGCCAAATTTTCTGACTATCTGGCCCAAAAACTTAATTACAGCTATGGGCATATTTCGAAGTTATTCTCTGATGTGACATACACATCCATAGAGAATTTCATTATCCTCCAAAAAATAGAAAGAGCAAAACAATTGATATTAAATGCAAATCTGACACTTACGGAAGTCGCGTGGAAGCTGAACTATAGCAGTGTACAACATCTTTCAAATCAATTTAAAAAAACGACAGGCATTACCCCAACGGCCTTCCAACGGATTATAAAAATGAGGCGAATACAATCAGATCAGACATCATAAGTAAAGCATAAAAAAGAATAACAATTTTAACCCAGTCCTTAACCAAAAACTTTTATGAATCAGTCTCCTTTGCATGTTCTTCTTGCGGATGATGATGAGGATGATCGTATGATCTTTAAAGATGCTCTTGAAGAGGTCAGGATCAAGACCAGGCTTACGATGGTGAAAGACGGAATCCAGCTAATGGATTATTTACTACAGGACGAATGTGATTATCCGGGGATTGTTTTTCTCGACCTTAATATGCCCAGGAAAGGCGGAATTGAATGTCTGCGGGAAATCAGAAACAGCACTAAATTAAAAAATCTTTCCGTCGCCATTTATTCAACTTCTGCCTCAGAAAGCGATATAGAAGATACATTTATCAAAGGCGCCAACGTCTATATTAAAAAACCAAATGATTTTGCTTCCCTCGTGACAGTACTCGAAGATGTAATTACAATCAATTGGCAATACCATAACTCAGATCTTAATCGGGAGAACTTTGTATTAAGTATTTGATTGGGTAATTAAAAAAGGATATGACGTGAAAATTTCCTCTCGCCTGCTTTCGGGTATTTTCGTGATAGCCCTGTTTGTCCTTTTATTTTTCGGAAGTATTGCCTTCAGGCAGATAGAATCTCTTAAGGCATCAGAACGCCTGATAAGCCACTCCTATGATGTCAATCTTGAATTAGAGAATCTCTTCTCTTTACTCAAAGACGCCGAAAGCGCACAACGCGGATATATAATCACAAAGGACACAACTTATCTCCGGAATTTATTTTCTTCAGGGAAGGCCATGCAGCGTTCCATGGATAAATTGAAAGGGCTGATCGCCGGGTTGAAATCCCGGCAAATCACGATGGATACACTATTCGGATTGATTGCACTGAGACGATCCATTCTTGAGACCTCCTTACGTTTGGCGGGTGAAAAGGCCATAATATCTGATTCACTACTAAATAAAATGGACGAAGGAATTCAGGCCATGGAAAAGATCCGCTTGCAAATCAATTCCATGATAGAGAATGAAAAGGAAATGCTGATGATATGGAAATATACTTATCGGGCAGATATCATGTTTACACCTATCACCTATTTGGTAGTTATCCTGTTTGCCATTCTGATTTTTATTTTTTCATTTTATAAAATTTCACGGGACAGAATCGATTTAAAAAAAGCCAATACACAAGCGATGCTTAGTAATAATGAGCTCCGCAAACAAAATAGTATTTTCAATCACGCTGAAGAAACAGCCCACATTGGGAGTTTTCTTTGGGATCTGCATACACGGGAAATAAAATATTCCGACAATCTTTTTAAAATGCTGGGCTATTCTCCTCACGAATTTGCCCCCATTCTGGAAGATTTCTTAAAGTTTATTCATCCCGATGATAGAGATCGTGCGATCAAGGAATCAACCGGAATATATAAATCCGGAACCTTTATCCCTTCGACGTATAAAGTGCTAAGGAAAGACAACCAACTCCGGTATTTCAAAACCAGCGGGAAATTTATCGAACAGGAAGATAACCGTGTTTTAATAGGAACCTTTCAGGACATTACAGACACCGTAATCATGAATGAGCGATTTATAGGTAAAAATTTGGAGCTTAAAAAAAGTGAAGACCGGTATCATTTAATGGTGAGTGAAGTGCAGGATTATGCCATCATACTTTTAGATAGTAATGGAATAATTCAAAACTGGAATAAAGGAGCTGAAAAAATCAAAGGATATACAGAAGAAGAAATCGTTGGAAAATCCTTCGATGTTTTTTATCCAAAAGAGGACATTGAACGAAGATTGCCCGAGCAGTTTTTGGCAGATGCCAGAAACAACGGAAGAGCTATTCATGCCGGTTGGAGAGTTCGCAAGGACGGAACCAAATTCTGGGGCAATGTCGTCATCACATCACTGCATGACGAAAACAATAAGATAATTGGATTTACCAAAGTGACACGCGATCTTACTACTCAGAAAAAAGCTGAAGAGCGTCTTTTAGAATACAACAGGAGTATCGAAAAAAAGAATATCGAATTGCTGGCCAGTAATGAAGAAATAGCTTCATTCAACCATATAGCTAGCCATGACTTACAGGAACCTTTGCGTAAGATCCAGACATTTATTTCCAGGATCACCAGGGAGGACTCGGAGCACATTTCTGAAAAAGGAAAAGAATACTTTGCCCGTATAAGTTCTTCAGCAGGCAGAATGCAGCAACTTATTGATGACCTGATCACGTATACGCACACCAACAAGACAGATAAAGTTTTTATCCGTACTGATCTTAATTCTTTATTATCTACAGTATTGGATGAATTAAAACCTACACTCGAAGAAAGAAAGGCTGAAATAAAGATTGAACACTTACCTACAATCAGGGTAATCCCTTTCCAGATTGAACAACTATTTACAAATCTTATAGATAATTCTTTAAAATACAGCAACACAAAAGTCAACCCAATTATTTCCATCAGCAGCTCCCTCATCGATGCTGACAAAGTGCACGTCGCCTCATTATCCGGTCCGGGGAAATATCACCTGATAACAATTACAGATAATGGTATTGGGTTTGAACAGAAATATGCTGAAACTATTTTTACCCTGTTTCAACGGCTTCATGATAAATCTGAATATTCCGGTACAGGTATTGGTCTTGCGATCTGTAAGAAGATTGTAGAAAACCATAATGGATTTATTTCAGCAGAAAGCCAGCCGGATGAAGGGTCTCAATTTCATGTTTTTTTCCCCGCTGAGTCCTGATCAAATGAAAATTCTGAATTCTGAGCAATCTTCTTTGAGCATTCATTATTGAAGCATACACTTCTGTGTTGACTGAGAACTCAACTTCATTGGCATCATTCCCCTCCTTCTTCTACGTATAACAAATAGCCGAAATTGTGTAACGATTTCCCCCCTTCTGCCTTCCATCTTTGTATCAGGTACTCAGAAATATTAGTACATGATGGTCAAAGGAATTAAATGAACTTCTAATGAAGAGCATCTTATCAGGCAAGCAGCCACCCCACATAATCGAACTCACTCACCCCCTTTTAAAATCAGGCGGAACAGAACGAAATATAACGAGATGCAAACTGGTGGATTCATTCAATTTCGTCATGGGACTTATTGAGGAAGAACCCTATCCCGTCAGAAATCCGACCAGAAGGACAATCATGGAAATTAAACGGGTTAATGTAGCCGATCATGAATCCTGGAAATCTGGTTTTTATAAGGACGATTATACCTTTGAAGAAGGGGATTGAAAATCAAATTGGTATAGATAAAAAATGTACTATGAAACAGCCAAATGGTAAATCAAGCGAGCAGAAAAGCTTTGCAAAGAAAGAATCTTCGTCTTCAAAAGCAACGATGCTCCAGGAATTATTTGAAGATGAGCTGAAGGACATCTATTGGGCAGAAAAAGCTCTCACAAAGGCGATTCCAAAAATGATCGGGAATGCCACATCACAGGAACTAATCGAAGCACTGGAGGGTCATCTTGAAGTGACAGAGCAACAGGTTGCTCGTTGTGAGGAAATTTTTGAATCTATAGGTGTGAAAGCCGTAGCTAAGAAGTGTGAAGCTATGGAAGGGTTGATCAAAGAGGCCGGGGAGATTATGGAATCCACTGATGCCGGCAGTGTCCGTGATGCAGCTATTATTTCTGCAGCTCAGAAAGTGGAACACTATGAAATCGCCAGCTATGGTACATTATGTGCTTTTGCAAAGCAATTGGGATATGAAGTGGCTGCAACTTTGCTCGAAGAAACCCTGAATGAAGAAAGAGAAGCAGATACTAACCTTTCGGATATAGCCGAAAGCACTATCAATCAGGAAGCTATGACCGAACAAGATCAGCATAAATGAACATGTTGATCCGCATATGTGTTTAATAAAAATAAAGAGAGAGGTGAAACATAAAACTTCTGAGGACCCGTGTGACACCACCTTATTTTACAACAAATGAAAAACTGTTAACCATTAAACTAAAATATCATGGGAAATCTATTGTATTTAATTGCCGTCGTTTTGATCATTCTCTGGGCTCTTGGCTTCTTTGTATATAGCGCAGGAGGAATCATTCATATATTGCTTGTCATAGCAATAGTCGCTATATTGCTAAGGGTAATATCTGGTCAAAAACCCATTGCCTGATTGAATTCATTTTGTAACAGATAAATCTATAAATCATGAGTGCTTCAAAGGTTTTATTAGGCGTTGTAGTCGGTCTCGCCGCCGGCGCATTAATTGGTGTATTACTTGCACCCGAGAGTGGAGAAAACACACGTAAGAAACTTTCCCAAAAAGGAGAGGCATACGTAGATGATCTCAAAGACAAATTCAATGATTTTCTGGAAAACTTCATGGAGCAGGTTGATTCTAAAAAAGAAGAAGCTCGTGACATGGCCGATAATATGGCTGATAAAGCGAAATCAAAATACAACGAAATCAAAAGTGACGTCAAACGGGCGATTTAAGTGAATAAGAAACACCTGCCGGCAACGAATGGCAGGTGTTTCATTACGTAGTCCAGGTAATGTATTTTAGTTGAAACATGAACCATGTGCATCTACGTACCGGACAGGAATTTTATTAATTTCCAATTTTGGTATTTGGTGATGATTTTAGGCATGCTTTTGGATTCACATGTGCTGCAGTTCGCCTACTACAAATTTGTTTTCAGTTTGAAAAACCCAATGAAATAGATAAGTCATGAATGAAAAAAGCGGGACAGGTCTCACCGAGGAAGAAACACGGGAGAAGACCTGGATAAAACAGGAGCTCCGGGAGATGGACACCGACGAGGACAACCCTATTGAAGATCGGAAAGAATTGGTTGAGGCTCTTTTTGAAAAAGCGGAGGCGTATGTCAAAACAAGTATTGAGATATTTAAACTAAAGTCAGCCGATAAGATGGCAGAAGTAATGGCCTCTCTTGTTTCGCGTCTTGTAGTTATTCTCTTTCTGTCGTTTTTCTTTCTGATGATCAACATTGGTATTGCCCTATGGCTGGGGGAGTCCATGGGACATATCTATTATGGATTTTATATTGTTTCCGGGCTGTATGCGATCATCGCACTTTGCTTGTTTGTATTCCGTGATCCGATTATAAAAAACCCAATTATTAATTCTATTATTTCCCAAGTCCTAAAATAGGTACAATGAGTACTGTCCGTCATACTGAAGCATTAAATACGATGATTCATTCTCTTGAAGAAAGGAGAACGAACGAACTAAACGAACTTAAAGCCCAATTACATTTGACTGGTGAAAGCATGAAACCAGTCAACCTGATCAAAAGTGCTGCTAATGAACTTACAGGAAATAAAAATGTAAAATCATATCTGCTCCAGGCCGGAGTTGGTTTAGCCGTTGGCTTTCTTACAAAAAAATTGACCGAAGATTCAAAGGTTAATCGCAATGGTAAGCTGATCGGAAATATAGCTGAAATGGGTCTGAATAATCTGACAGCCAATCAGTATTCCGTCATAAAGGTAGCTGCACCTCTGTTATTTGGATTGCTTGTCAATTTCATAAAGAACAGGAGAGAAAAGAAAGCACGTCGCAAATCAATTGCCGCCGGATAAAGCTCAAGACTGTCTGCATAAGTAATCGTTCCATTCTATTTGGGTTGGCCGTGTTTAATCTTTAACATTCCGTTAAAAGAAAAAGCATCCAATAATACATTCAAATAGTCGTTCAATAGTTCACGGCTTTGTTATATAGTCATGAGTTCAAAACACGGTTTTGAATTATCATTCTCAAAGGCTTCCTCAAGCTAATTATATAACATTTTTCCAAAATTATGTGACCGGACCTTAGATATCAGTCCTGAATTTTGAAAGATGAAATCTATAGTGTAATCAAATTATTTAACCATTTAAATCCATATATCATGAGTACATCAAAAATAGTATTAGGCGTTATCGCCGGAATGGCTGCTGGTGCAGTAGCAGGGATGTTGACAGCACCGGACAGTGGTGTGAATTCGCGGAAGAAGATTTCCCAAAAGAGCCAGAAATATGTCAATGATCTTCAGAGTAAAGTGAATAACTTTAAGAACGGTTTTAAATCCAGCATTGAAACAGTTAAGGATGATGTTCATATGATCGCAGATCAGGCCAAATCCAAATCAGGAGATCATATTAAGAAAGTAGGTAACTACAATTCCTAACCGGAGAGCAAACGATATTTTATTTAATGATTTAGAGACTTGGGGCCGGATTTGGGCCCCTTGGCTTTTTTCATGTAAGCAGAAACAGCTTCCGGTGAATCAATTGGTTCCAAAGAAGATATTTGAATTAAGAAACCAAACTATCATCATGGAGAAATGAAAACCTCGAAAGTAGAATCAAAGGCGAATTCCCCAAAAGGAAAAAAACGAAAAGCCTTTAAGATTGGCCTCGCCTTAATTGTAATCCTTATCGCCATCCGTCTGGTTCTACCGTATGTAGTTCTGAAATATGTCAACAAAAACCTCGCCGCCATCAATGGATATTATGGTCATGTAGCGGATATTGATCTTTCACTGTACAGGGGTGCGTATATTGTAAAAGATATTTATATCAACAAAATGGATTCGGTGACAAAAAAACAAACACCACTATTTTCCTGCCCCAATGTTGATCTATCCATTGAATGGGGTTCATTATTCAAAGGTAAAATTGTGAGCGAAATGGAATTGACATCGCCGGTACTTCAGTTTACGGAAGATAAAGCTGAACCCGAGAAGATGGAAAAGGATACAAATGATTTTCGCCATATGCTCAGAACGTTTACACCCATAAAAGTCAATCGCGTGGAAGTGCTATATGGTAAAATCGGCTACTTGGATAATACAGTCTCACCTGTAGTCGATGTTCACCTTGACAATGCACATATCCTGGCTAAAAATCTATCCAACGTAGTAGACACGACCTTGCTTCCGGCCAATGTCGAAGCTAATGCTGATGTATATGGAGGAAGGCTGGATTTCAATATGCGCATCGATGCACTGGCAGATGATCCCACTTATGATATGAATGCTGAATTACAAAATGCCAATCTCATCAGGTTTAACGATTTTTTTAAAGCCTATGCGGGTATAGATGTCAACAAAGGGACTTTTGGGATGTACATGGAACTAGCGGCGAAAGACAGAAAATTTATTGGGTATGTTAAGCCATTCATTAAGGATCTCGATATCGTGGGACCTGAAGACAGAAAGGACAACATCTTTCGAAAAATATGGGAAGGACTGGTAGGCATTGTAGCTGATATCCTTGAGAATCCGAAAACAGATAAGATAGCGACCAAAATACCTATTGTAGGGGCATACGATCATCGTACGATAGGTACATGGTATGCCATCCTGGCTGCACTTCGTAATGGATTCATACAGGCTATTTATCC
Source organism: Saprospiraceae bacterium (assembly GCA_040004485.1). GTDB lineage: Bacteria > Bacteroidota > Bacteroidia > Chitinophagales > Saprospiraceae > Opimibacter. The sequence goes on along the minus strand of JBDUAU010000326.1, from coordinate 24,650 downwards.
TTCACTGGATTACCAGATATCGATCAATTCAGTAAAAGCCGTAGATTCGAAAAAGGCAAAGGAAGGATTATTCACTAAAGTATTTGGCAAACCTGGTGAAAAAAATAAGAAAAAGAATAAGAAATAACTTTTTGACTAACTCTTTATTTGTATGTTCCTCAAGTTTAAAAATACACCCAAGGTCCTGAAAAAAGCTTTCAACAATTGGTGGTCACGGAATCCGTCAAAAGAGAGTTCAGTGATTGCCTACAATGCGATTTTTTCGCTGCCCGGATTATTAGTTGTCATTGTTACTGTTGCGGGATATTTCTTTGGTGCTGACATAGTCAATCACCGTCTTCATGCCAGTATCGCAAAAGCGATGGGAGAGGATACTGCGGTACAGATTGAACAAATGATTGTATTTGCCAGCAGAAGCAGGGATTCCATCTGGGCCACCATACTAGGTATCGTCACCATCATTGTCGGTGCGACAGGGGTTTTCGTACAAATGCAAAAATCACTGAATATCATTTGGGAAGTAAAGGCCAGTGTGAAAAAATCGGGAATTTGGTTATTTATCCGGACACGATTGTTTTCTTTTGGATTGATTATGTCCATTGGTTTCTTGTTACTCATTTCACTGGTCATCTCAGCGTTGTTAGCAGCAGCAGGTGATTGGATCAAACTGCATTGGAGTGAATCGTTGATGTGGTTATTCAACATCCTCAACTTCATGGCATCCCTGGGCATTGTCACAGTTTTATTTGCGATGATGTTTAAAATTTTACCTGACGCTAAAATCAAGTGGCGATATGTCTGGATCGGTGCATTAGTTACGGCCTTACTTTTTGAATTGGGGGAAACACTTCTTGGTTTATATTTTGGTAAAGCATCTCCAGGTTCTGGTTATGGCCCCGCAGGTTCTGTTATTCTTATCCTTATCTGGACAACGTATTCTTCTATGATTGTTTTCTTCGGCGCAGAATTCACCAAAGCTTATTCCGATATTCATTTTGGTAACGTCCCCGCCAGCGAAGTCGCAGTGAAAGACAAAGGAAGGGTAGTATGAGACAATAATTGTTACCGATTACAGAATACTGCCTACTATTTACAAAAGAGGTCCCAGCCATCTCTCTGCCTCACGCATCGTCATCCCTTTGCGCAATGCATAATCTTCAAGTTGATCTTTGTCTATTCCACTCACCGGAAAATATTTGCTATCCGGATGTGAAAAATACCAGCCACTCACACTCGCAGCAGGATACATCGCCATACTTTCCGTCAGTATTATTCCCGCCTCCTGAGTTGCATTCAGCAGATCAAATAATAGTGTCTTCTCTGTATGATCAGGACAGGCAGGATATCCAGGCGCCGGTCTAATCCCCCGATAAGACTCAGCGATCAATTCATCATTACCCAGTTTTTCATCGGGCACAAATCCCCACCACTCTTTACGTATTCGCTCATGCATGCGTTCTGCAAATGCTTCCGCAAAACGATCTGCTAATGCTTTAAGCAGAATGGCACTATAGTCATCGTGCACCTTTTCAAATTCTTTGACCTTCTCTTCAATTTCAAGCCCTGATGTTACAGCGAAACCACCTATGTAATCCGCCTTCCCACTTTCAACAGGTGCTACGAAATCAGATAAACAATAGTTTGGTTGACCGGGAGCTTTCACCACTTGCTGACGCAGATGATGGACGGTCATCAGTTCTTTCTTGCGGCTCTCATCTTTGTAAATGATGATGTCATCCATATCGCTATTAGCAGGGAAGAGCCCGATGACTGCATTTGCTTTGATCCATTTTTCAGCCACCATCTTATCAAGCATCTTCTGCGCATCATCCCAGAGATTTTTTGCTTCCCTGCCTACGATCGGATCTTTCAATATCTCAGGATAGTGCCCATTCAGTTGCCAACTCGAAAAGAAAGGCGTCCAGTCGATATATTTCCTCAATTCAGCGAGATCATAATCATGTAGGGTCCATATTCCTTTTTTCTTTGGCACAGGAGGTGAATACAATGCCCAGTCCGGAGAAAATCTATTCGCACGCGCTGCTTCGAGAGATAGAAATCTCTTTGTTTGTTTTCCGGCTCTTGCTATTCTCATTTGTTCGTAGTTAGAACGCATCTCCTCTACAAACGCCGAGCGTTTTACTTTATCTTCTGACAATAATGATGAAGCCACACCGACACATTTCGATGCATCCAACACGTGGACGACAGGACCTCTGTTATATTTCGGTTCTATCTTGAGTGCTGTGTGTAATCGCGATGTCGTGGCTCCTCCGATCAGCAGCGGCAATTCAAATCCCTGACGCTCCATCTCTGCAGCCACATGCACCATCTCATCAAGTGAAGGCGTGATCAACCCGCTTAATCCTATGATATCCACTTTCTCCTCAACGGCTATCCTGAGTATTTTCTCCGCCGGCACCATCACGCCCAGATCAAGTATTTCATAATTGTTACAGGCAAGGACGATACCGACTATGTTTTTTCCAATATCATGCACATCACCTTTCACAGTGGCCATCAGAATTTTTCCCTTGAATGTTTGTTCGCCATGTTTTTTCTCCGCTTCAATAAATGGTGTGAGATAAGCTACAGCAGTCTTCATCACACGCGCACTCTTGACGACTTGCGGCAAAAACATTTTCCCCTGTCCAAATAATTCCCCGACGATATTCATTCCATCCATCAACGGACCCTCAATCACTTCAAGTGGTCTGGCATATAACTGTCTCGCTTCTTCCGTATCCAGTTCGATGTATTCAGTGATACCTTTTACGAGGGCGTGTGAAAGTCTTAACTGCACATTTTCATCACGCCATGCCTGTTCGCGTGTTATCGTTTTTCCTTTTGTCTTAACTTCATCTGCATAGGTCGTCAGTGCTTCCGTCGCATTCGGATCGCGATTGAAGATGACATCTTCCACAAGCTTAAGCAATACGGGATCTACCTCTTCATACACCTCGATCAATCCTGCATTGACTATACCCATATCCATACCGGCACGAATAGCATGATATAAGAATGAAGCATGCATAGCTTCACGCACAGCGTTATTACCCCGATATGAAAACGAAACATTACTTACACCCCCGCTGATCTTCGCACCAGGGCAAAATGCTTTAATCTGTTTCGTTGCCTCTATAAAATTAATAGCATAGTCATTGTGTTCTGCTATCCCGGTACCAATCGCAAAGATGTTTGGATCAAATATGATATCCTGAGGCGGAAAACCAATCTCTTCAGTGAGCAGACGATAAGCACGATGACAAATGGAAACTTTACGTTCGATCGTATCGGCCTGACCATCCTCATCAAAAGCCATCACGACTACTGCAGCACCATATCGTCGTACGAGTTTCGCATGATGAAGAAATGCAGCTTCACCTTCTTTCATCGAAATACTATTGACGATACATTTTCCCTGCACACATTTCAATCCGGCTTCAATAATATCCCACTTCGAAGAGTCGATCATGAAGGGCAATTTCGCGATGTCCGGCTCTGCACTCATGAGCAAAAGGAAATCAACCATTACCTGCTTTGAATCGAGCAGTCCTTCATCCATATTGACGTCGAGGATCTGCGCCCCATTCTCTACCTGGTGCATAGCGACACTCAGAGCCTCGGTGTAGTTTCCTTCACGAATAAGTTTTGCAAATATTTTTGAACCCGTCACATTTGTACGTTCGCCGATATTGACAAAATTACTGTCTGGTCGTATCGTCAATTCTTCAAGACCACTTAATTGCGTGTATGGATTCGGTGCGGGAATTATACGTGGAGGCAAATCAACCACTGCATCCGCGATAGCTCGTATGTGTTCCGGTGTAGTACCGCAACATCCTCCCGTAATATTGAAGAAACCACTGGTCCCAAATTCACGGATCAGCCCCTTCATCACCTGCGCCGTCTGATCATATTCGCCTAACTCATTTGGCAAACCCGCATTAGGGAAAACAATTAAAGGCACATTCGCAATCTTCGAAAGACTCTCTACATAAGGTCGCATTTCAGCAGCACCGAGTGAGCAATTAATCCCTACACAAAAAAGCGGAACATGTGAAATTGAAATCCAAAATGCTTCAATCGTCTGACCTGACAATGTTCGTCCGCTTGCATCAGTGATCGTACCGGATACACCGATCAACACATCCGCACCCGTCTCGTCAATCAATGATGTGATGCCAAAAAGTGCAGCCTTACAATTGAGTGTATCAAATACGGTCTCAATCAGTAGTAGATCCACTCCTCCGTCTATCAGGCCTCTTGCCTGCTCCCGATACGCATCTGCCAGTTGATCAAAAGTCGTAGCTCGAAAACCCGGACGATTGACATCAGGCGATAATGATGCTGTCCTGTTCGTCGGACCTAATGACCCTGCTACAAATCTTGGTTTTGTCGGATTTTCTGCAGTAAACTCATCTGCAACTTTTCTTGCCAAAACAGCGCTCGCAAAATTGATATCATAGACACTGTCCTGTGTCCCATAATCAGCCTGACTGATCGCATTGGCATTGAACGTATTTGTTTCTACAATATCAGCTCCCGCCAAAAAGTAATCGCGATGGATCTGTCCGACGACATCAGGCCTTGATAGATTGAGCAGATCATGATTCCCTTTCAGATCCTGATGCCAGTCCGCAAATCGCTCACCGCGGTAATCTTTTTCAGAAAGATTATACCGCTGCAGCATCGTACCCATCGCGCCATCAAGTACAAGAATTCGCTCCTTAACAGCTTGTTTTAAAAGTGTTGTTCTGTTGTTCATAACTTGCTCCTATCCTTTGCCGGTCATCATACCGGACTACCTTCAGGCATCAATGATATCAGAAGGACTACGTGCTTGCAGGTATACAGTCAGAAAACTGTGAACATATTTTGACCTGAGGCCCGCATCTTCCGGGCACCGTGCCGTTCACCGGGTCGGTTGCCGCCCTGCATACTTCGCAGGATCTCTTGATGCATGATTAATGGCATAAAGGTAGGTAATAACTATTCAAAAATCAAAATGTTCAATTCGACTACATCCTTGCGTTCACACTTCATTTTAAATTTATTTAAAAGCCGAACTTTAAATCTGACCGGCTCTACTATCTACAGATCCCGCTGTATAAACTTACATTTGATTGTGGAAATAATCCGGTTAAATCCCTCTGATGTCAATGAGCTCCTTATCCTGAGCCGAAAAACTTTTGACGAATCATTCGGGCATCTGAATAAGCCGGAAAACATGGATTTTTATATGGACAGAGCTTTCACCATTGAAAAGCTTTTTTCAGAATTGCTGAATCCATTTACCGAATTTTATTTTCTAAAAATCAACATAGATATTGTCGGTTACCTGAAGGTGAATACGCACCAGGCCCAATCAGACCTTAATGATGAATTAAGCCTTGAAATCGAACGCATTTACATTGATAGTCGGTTCCAGGGCTCTGGTTATGGCGCTGTACTTATTGAACAGGCGAAACAAAGATGCAGAGCATTAAAGTTATCATACATATGGCTCGGCGTTTGGGAAAAAAATACTGATGGCATTCGTTTTTATCAACGCCATGGTTTTGAAATCTTCAGCTCCCATCCGTTTGTTTTTGGAGATGAAGTTCAGACTGATCTTTTAATGAAATATTATTTGGAAAAAGACACATAAATCGCGGGGTTTAATGGTGCGGTTAAAATCAAGTATAATTTTGCAATGGGACAACAGACCACTTTTCGAGTGGATATCAGAGAATACTCACCGTATCGTTACTTTAAAAATTAAATATGAGGCTCACAGCCATTATAGAAAGAGATGTAGATGGCATGTATGTTGGCCAGATTGAAGAAGTGCCGGCAGCCATTTCTCAGTGAACAACCCCGGGGGAGTTAAAAGAAAATTTACAAGACGCGTTAGAATTAATATTGTCCGTCAATAGGGATGAAGAACAAACAACTTGAGAATCTTTCAATCAAATTATAATCTTTAATGAACCTATTGTGAAAAAATTTTATTAAAAATCGAAAATCCAATGCTTCGACCCTCTAAACTCAGCCCTGTGCTATGGTTCGACATGTTATTGCGCATCCTCATTCTTCAGCTCACCAACCGCAGCTCAGCAACCATCCAAAATCCAATGCTTCGACCTGCCCCTCTCATCCTCGTACTGCAGCTCAGCAACCATCCAAAATCCCCTTTAGAGGGAAGGGGGCAAAATCAACCTCTTCATCACCCCACGCTCCACACTCAATCTAACAGGACTTGTCCCCAGCCATTCTCCATCAGCCTCTATCGGAATAGGTATTTCAGTGTGTTGTATTTCAATTGTTGAAAAATGTAAAGCAATAGCTTCTTTCTGTTGCGCCACTCTTCCATTGTATAATTTTGGCAAGCTTGTAAGCAGCTTCAAAAGGGATTTCGGTTTCATCAATAAAAGTCCGGCGTTTTCAGAATCTGCATGTGGAAGCACATACATTCCCCCGCCACAATATTTTCCGAAGCCGGCCTGAATTGTTAGCCAATCTCCTTCATAGGTTGCCCCATCAATCACTAACTTTCCATTCCAACGATGCGGCTTCATCAAGGTGGTCAACAAGGCTATTGGATATTTAATACTTCCAGCAGTATTAATTTTAGAGGAAGATAAATAGTTAACTACCGCTGCATCCAATGCACCCCCAACCATATTGAATGCATATCGCTCTTTTCCATCAGGCCAACTAAGCTTGATTAAATGAAGCGGGACCGTTTGTCCTTCCTTCAAACTTTCTACTAGCCTACCGGTCTCAATTCCAAATGTTCTTGCCCAGTCATTGCCACTACCACTCGGTAGCACACCGATTGTAATCATTTTGCATGCGGTGCCCGCCAATCGTATTAAAAGATTTCCTCCGTGATGAAGAGTGCCATCACCCCCTGCAAAAAGAAAATGCAAATTCCCTTCTTCCAATAGTTTTGAAAGAGTGCCTGAAAGCAACACTATCGAATCCGTCTTAAAGAAACTAAATGAAATATGATTTTTATCAAGAAGCCTCTGCCATCTCGTCCATTCCTTGTCACTGCAAGTCTTACTATTGATGATCACTGACCAATGTGTCCCCACACCCATCCGGGAAAGAAACGCAAATTTTCTTTGATCAAAAATAGTGGTGTCTCTCTTCCTTCAGAACCTGTAGCATGTCCAATACCTCTAAAATTGTCAGATAGTAAACATTATCAACCTGTTAAGGTTAATTTAACGTGTCTTAAAATCAATGACATACTAAACCCTTTACCCTGTTCTGTTTATTAAAATATAACTTACTTAAAGCCTACAAAGCCAATTCTATGAAAGAACGTCTGTTTTTGATCGCTCTCATGATCGGATTGTTCATCATTCCGTCCACGACCCATGCTCAGTTATTTGGCCAGAACAAACCCAGGTACAGAACATTTGAATTTAATGTCCTGGAGACACCTCATTACGCTATCCATTATTATACTAAAAACAAAGCTGCACTTGACCAGATGGCCGATTGGGCAGAGATATGGTATGGCATGCATAGCACTGTGCTAAAAGACACGTACACCGAAAAGAATCCTATTATTTTTTACAATAATCATGCAGAATTCCAGCAGACAAATGCGATTTATGGCGATATAGGTATAGGCACTGGCGGTGTCACAGAAGGCCTGAAGAATCGGGTGATCCTTCCGTTCACAATGATCAATCAACAGAATCAACATGTACTTGGTCACGAACTCGTCCATTCATTTCAATATCACAAGATTATTTCGGGCGATAGCACCAGCCTTCAGTCACTTGCTAATCTTCCGCTATGGATGGTGGAGGGCATGGCTGAATATTTATCACTTGGACGTGTTGATCCTTATACGGCGATGTGGATGAGAGATGCAGTGCTCAATGACGATGTACCAAATATCAAAAAGCTTTCAGGATATAAATATTTCCCCTATCGATATGGACAGGCATTCTGGGCTTTCTTCAGCGGTACGTATGGAGATGACATGATCGCCCCGCTGTTTATGAATACCGCAATGTATGGTCTTGATGCAGCCCTTGCCATTACACTCAATACCACCCAGGCCGATCTTGGAGCAGCGTTTACAGAGTCACTCAAGACATATTACACACCACTACTGGGTGATATGAAAGAAAATACCGTAGGTAAAAAAATTATCTCTGGAGAAAATGCAGGACGACTCAATGTATCACCCGTCATCAGTCCTAATGGTAAGTTTGTCATTTTTCTTTCTGATAAAAATCTATTCTCTACTGATCTATATCTCGCCGATGCGCGTACCGGAAAAATAATCCGTAAAGTCAACAGCTTCCTTCATAGCGGCAATCTTGATGATCTTAATTTATTCGAATCCTCAGGCACGTGGTCACCCAATAGCGAACAATTTGCTTTTGTAGGCGTGACGAAAGGTCAAAATGTTCTCGTCATCAAGAATCCCGACTCGGGCTCTACTGTTGATGAAATCAATATGCCGGGTATCGCTGCAATTGCGCATCCTTCATGGTCTCCTGATGGAAAAGAAATTGCTTTCTCCGGTATGGTCGAAGGCCAGACCGATCTTTTCATTTACAATCTGAAATCAAAAAAAGTCAGACAGCTTACGGATGATCTGTATAGTGAAGTCTATCCCGACTATAGTCCTGATGGAAAATATTTGGTCTTCAGTTCTGACCGAAAAACATTTGAACAGAAAAAAGTACATGGTCGCTGGAATCTTCACCTGTCACGCATCAATCTGGAAGACAAATTGATCACTGATTATAATCAGATATTTCCCGGAGCCGATTGCCTCAATCCATGTTATGATCCCAACGGAAATGTATACTTCGTTTCAGATCGTGATGGTTTCAGAAATCTTTATCGCACCGATCTGAATGGTGAATTACTTCAGATGACTGATCTGAAAACAGGTATAAGTGGTATCAGTCAATATTCCCCGGCGATATCAGTTTCAAAATCAAATGACAGAATTGCTTACACACATTATTTCAAAAGCGGGTATGATATCTATGAAGCCAAAGAGGCAGCATTTTTACATACAGTGGTTCGTCCTGATGATGTGCGCTATGAGGCAGGCACACTGCCGGTAGTATTGGATAAGACGCATCAACTGGTGATGAACAATATTGAAAAACTGGATGATGTAAACCCCACTGATCCATCTGCATACAAAGATGTTCCATACAAAGGAAAATTCAAACTGGATTATATCGATGGTGGAGGGGGCTTGGGCGTCAATGCAGGAGGTATTGGATCGAGAACAGGATTAGCTGGTGGAATAAACATGATCTTCAGCGATATCCTGGGCAATAATCAATTGTATACCACGCTTGCGCTAAATGGTGAGATTTATGATATAGGAGGATCATTTCAATACATAAATCAAAAGGGGCCTATAGCATGGGGTGTTACAGCTTCACATATTCCGCTGAGAACAGGCTTGTATGGTTATTATAGGGATACACTAAACATCAATGGTAGTCAATTGCCTGTAATCGCAGAACAAGAAAATACGTTAAGAATTTTTCAGGAGCAGATTTCAGGGTTGCTTCAATACCCGTTCTCAAAATACCTTAGGGTTGAAGGATCGATGGGTGTAAATTTCAGGTTCTTTCGATTGGACAGAAGAAACTATTATTATACGGATGACCAATTTCAACAGTTCGTTACGCAAAGTGATCGGGAAAAAGTAAAGCTTCCGAATGATACAACTGTATTTGGTTTTTTCAGGGTGAAGAAAACTACTTTTTATAACCCGAGTATTTCAATCGTAGGAGATAATAGTCAGTTTGGACTTGCTTCTCCTATTAATGGATATCGTTACCGTCTTGATTTCTCCGATTATTTCGGTGGATATCAGTTTCAAACTGCATCAGCGGATTTTAGATTTTATCGGTGGATGAAACCCGTTTCATTCGCGTTTAGAGCCATGCATTATTCCACCCTGGGTAGGGATTCAAAAGCATTTTATCCGATTCTTATTGGTGAAATGGGACTTGTACATGGCTATGGATATGGCAGACTAAATGAATTTTCTTCAAGTGGTGCACTGGATCCAAATCAACTCTTCGGATCGAAATTTTTTGTATCAAACTTTGAGGTAAGGCTTCCTTTTACAGGTCCCGAACGACTGGCTTTAATCAAGAGCAATGCACTGTTCACCGAGCTTGCCTGGTTCGTTGACGGAGGAGTAGCATTCAACGACTATAAAGACCTTGGCAAATCAGGGCCCGAAGGAGGCAATGTTAAACCCAAACTTGTTTTCAGCACTGGTTTTTCCGCACGGGTAAATGTATTCGGAGCACTTATCGTCGAGCCATTTTTTGCATGGCCACTACTGAAAAACACCAATGGAAAATTCGGCGTGTTCCTTGTGCCAGGTTGGTAAAATTGGAATCAGATCTTATTGGTCTTAAACTCTTCCTTTCTTACGCTCTTACATATTGGAAGGCAGTATCAAATCGATAGCCGTATACTTATGCCCGAATCTTCTTGACAAATACTCATTCGTCAAATGCCCTTTGTATGTATACACTCCATGCCTGAATCCTGCATGATCACGCAGCAAAGCTTCTATACCACCATAAGCCCCTGCCTTAATTAATAACGGTGTCAAAATATTACTGATGGCCGCAGATGCTGTACGACTTACTTTCGAAGCAATATTCGGCACGCAATAATGGATGACGCCATGTTTAATAAAAGTTGGTTTATCAAGTGTTGTCACTTCAGAGGTTTCAAATATTCCACCCTGATCAATACTGACATCGATGATGACACTACCTTCTTTCATCTTCATCACCATCTCTTCAGGAACCAACACAGATGATCGTCCTGTAGCCGAATGAACAGCGCCAATCACAACATCTGCACTCAACAGTTGATACTGAAGATACACGGGATTGATAGTTGAGGTGTGCAGTCGTCGGCCGATGATCTGCTGCAGGCGCATTAACTTATATACATTGTCATCAAACACCCGCACAGTGGCTCCCAGACTAAGTGCAGTACGAATAGCAAACTCTCCTACCACTCCTGCGCCCAGGATCACCACCTTTGCCGGCGGCACTCCGGAAACGCCACCAAGCAGTACTCCGCGTCCCACTTCTGACTTGCACAGAAGTTCTGCTGCCGTTTGGATTGCTGTTATGCCCGCGATCTCGCTCATCGTTCGCACCAACGGATACGATCCATCTGCAGCCTGCAGGTATTCCATAGCTACAGCTGTAACACGATGACGTAATAATCTTTCGACATAAGTTTCGGATAGCGTCGGCAATTGAAGCGGCGAGATCAGGCATTGATCAGGATGAAGGAGTTCTATTTCATCAATAGTCGGCGGAGCAACTTTTAGAATAATATCGCTCTTAAACACTTCCTGCCGCGTTGGCGATATCTCTGCTCCGGCTTCGCTGTATTCATGATCATCATAGTGAGACATCGTACCCGCACCAGCCTGAACGAGCACACGATGACCCTGTTGAACTAATGGTCTCACAGAGTGAGGTACAATTGCCACCCGGTTTTCGGTATGCGAAGACTCATCAGGAATCCCAATCGTAAACTGACTTCCCCCCTTGGCGACAGCAACCGTTTCGGGCATGGTCTCCAGGCTAAAGCCATATTTATGCGTCCACTGCGTCATGAGTCGTGATCTTGAAGTTACGAATATTGTTATTTTCTACACCGATGTCTACACGGATATAAGACATTACAAAATAATCATTTCCCACTTCAGGCCATTCAATAATACAAAGCTGACCCGAATCAAGATATTCTGCAAACCCTATTTGCTCAAGCTCCTGTGGCTTGTCAAGACGATAAAGATCCATATGAATGATCGGCCCTTTTATAGGAGAGATATATTCCTGTATAATCGAAAATGTAGGACTGCTCACTTGTTGTTCTACGCCATAACTTTTACAAAGAAGCTGCACTAATGTTGTTTTTCCAGCCCCCAATTCTCCATCTAACAAAACAACTGAATACCCCTCACCAATGAGCGAATGCACAACATCTACAATCTCTGACAGCTTATCAATGGAATCAATCCCTATGATCATCCTGCAATGATAGTGATGCATGAGCAATTAATTATAAAGAAGTAGAGACGCGATCAATCGCGTCCCTACTTCTTTATAATGAAATCTAAGGTGGCTGAGCAAGCGATGGATATCCAACGGAAATCCAGCGGCCGAAGCCCCGACTCCTACGTCTTACTCATCTTCACAATACTCTTATTCACAGACTTTCCCCCAAATTCAATATTCAACATATACGTTCCCGCAGGAAGATCACGACCGATTTCTATTTCTTTCTCCTGTCCTGAAATCAATGAAGCCTTTTCAGCTCTTACCTGATGACCCAAAGCATCATATAGCGTATATCGTAAGTCTCCATTGCAACCAGGGGCAAGTACCAAATTCATTTTATCTGCAAATGGATTTGGATAAAGAGAAATATCTACACATTCCAGTTTCGCCAGATCATCCACATTGGTGATTACCACTTCCTCTCCATTCACTCTGAATTCACTCAACCCATAGCAGCTACCACCATAATTATTGATAGCAGTGATAAGTAAATATCGACCTTCAACGCCGCCAAGATCAGGGCCTGGACCACCTTCATACGTGCTCAGACCACTCGCTTGTTGAAATGTATACGTACCCGAAGTTGACCATGTCTCACCATCGACAGAATAATCAATAGCAACATCGCGCATACCCCAATCCAGATGTGACGGATCATTCGTATTCCAGATTTCCATCTGGCCGAGCTTATAGATCTTGCCAAAATCATACATGATGAAATGACTTACAGGACGTAACGGATTCGGACTTGGCGCGGCCTCGCAGGAGATCCATCCATCAAAGAAATTTGTGCTGTGACGATTTGGATAACATTGGGCATGAGCTATGTGTTGAAACAGCGCAAAGGCAGCAAACAGAAAGATTAATTTTTTCATAGCGGGTCGATGTTATGAATTGAGAAAACCAATCGGCATTCCTGATCCGGGTTGATAGAAATTTGTCAGCGTCGGGAATATTGAAGTAAGGTCTGAAGGATTGATACCAAACCATAATGCAAGCTCAGCAAAATACTCATCAGCGCTTATTTTCGGCAGCATGACGCCACTGCCTAATTCAAGGCTTGAGTCAAGAGCCAGTGTAGGATATTCACCATATATATTTTTTCCTCGTACATCTTCACCCAGCACCATGACATTACCACCCCAAGCGTGATCAGTACCATTACCATTGGATGTCAGCGTGCGGCTGAATTCTGAAAGAGAAAATGTTGTGACTTGTTTGCCAAGACCAAGCTCTGTCATCACATCTGAAAATTCTCCAAAGGCTGCATCTAATTCATATAATAAACCACTTTGCGTAGCAAGCACCTCATCATGATTGTCCCATCCTCCATAGTCAATGAAGAATATCTGGCGTTTCATGCCCAGGGCTTCGTGTGCAGCTATGGAATAAGCAGCAAGCTGGAACGCATGTGATAAATAATTGTCAGTAAACTGTGTTTGAAATTCCGGCACGTTGCCTATTGCGTCCTGGAATTGTGCATGACCATCCCTTGATCGTCTGATGACATCAATGTATGTTTTTTGAAACATGTCCTGATATTCATGATCAATCATCGATTTGAGCGCCTTCGTTCGAAGCCTGTCAAATACATTCCATTCTTCAACATCACCATATCCATATATACCGGAACTACCATTGTATGGATCAAGAGCAAATTCAATTGTATCTAATCCTGTCTGGAATACATTTGTTCCGCTCATGGAAAAATTCATAGAGATATTCGCGTTGCTGTTCATGTCCTTGATGATATCAGCTACTTTTCCACCCCATCCTGTACCCGTGCGGCCATTTGGTAATCCGGTCATCCATTGCTGACCCTGATCTGAATGTGAATACAAACCCAAAGGCAAATTTCCCTGTCCCTGAAAGTATTGATCCTTTGTAGTGGGCTCCACCAATGTTCCCACATTGGAAATGAAAGCCATCTTACCATCATTAAATAATTGCTGGCAACGTGTCATGCTCGGGTGTATTCCAAACAACCTTCCACCTGCATTATTCGGGAAAATAGGCAGCATATCTCCTTGCGGGATAGCAATATTTGACCGTGTGGCCGCATAATCAGCATACTCGGATGAAGATCGTGGCATGAGCATATTGAAGGAATCATTTCCACCGGATTGAAATAAGCATATGAGTGCTTTATATTCCGGATCAGCAAGCGTAGTGCTGTTAGCAACAGAAAGAGCACTCAGGGCTTTGAGATTTACAAGCGATGAATACAGGGTGGAAACGCCAATGGCAGCACAACTGGCCTGTCCGAAAAATTTCCTTCGGCTTATTGGATTTTGCTTGAATTTTATTTTCATGATCAGTCGATGTCAGATTGATAGGATAATATGATCTGGTTATTTCATGATAGTATAGTCCGGAGAAACCATCATAAGGTACATTGCAAGACGTACCCTGTCCTGCCTGTAATCGTTTTCAATAAATGGCGTTATAGCCTCCTTGATTAAATCTCTTGTGTATTGAGATAAACTACCATGTGTGAAGAGCATATCAAGACGATTGACCAGCGCCTCGGGGTCTCTGGCCAAAGATTTTAACTCATCAAGATCATACGTGACATGCGGATTATCTTTTTCCCAATCATCCATCACATAACCCCATACTGTCCATGCATTGGCCTGATTCATATATTCTATGGAGGTGCGTGAATTATGGATTTGAAACTCAGGTCCCACAAGACCATTTTCTGAAATAGGACCAAGAGGCTGATAGTCCGGTAAATAAAAACCAAACACGGTCCGTGATCCTAAAGGATTTTGCCCGGTAGCTTCATAAAATCCATAGGCGACATTCCAATAGCGTCCATAATATTGCTCCATTGGAATAGCTTTGGTAAATTGAGTATACCTTAAAAAAGGTTCAGTTAATTTTCCAAAATTCGGATTCTCCAAACTCAGACATGTCCTTGCTTCAGGATCCAGCAGTATAGCTTTGATCACGGCTGACATATCGCCACGTACGTGATGCCCGTTATCCGCAAATACAGCAGCAATTCTTGCTACATAAGCAGGTGTAGGATTAGAAGTCACTAACCGTTGTATCAATTGCTTCCCTACAAAAGGACCAACATTCGGATGCAGAGCCAACCGGTGAATCGCATCTTTAATGTCTTTTAATCCGGTCTGTCCGGCAGGGATAACATATCCGTCCAGCATTTTTTTCGTACCCGGCTGATGCCATTCTTCATACATGATCATTGGTCTGGCCATGTCCGCTACATAAATGTCAAGACCGAAATAAGGATCAGTCACATATTCATTTTCCACTACACCACCCACACCTAGTCCGGTAAAAACCTTAGCCAGCTCTTTAATATCTGCCTGTCCGTATGTAGGTATCCAATTGCCTTGTACGTCTGTCTTACGTGTGCCATCCTGGTTCAACTGAAAAAGGCCCACAGTGAATAACTGCATTACCTCGCGGGCATAATTTTCATCTGAGTGAATATTTTCTTCCGGTATTTCACGGGGATTATTGAGATGGCTCAGATAAAAACCCATGCAGGGATGAAGGGTTATTTCATAGAGCATATCTTCAAAATTGCCAAAAGCATGTTTGAGCAGCACATCATAATAATCTGCCAGCCCATAGCCCTGGCCTGAAAGATCAGAGTCGAGGGATATCACATAGATTTCACTAAGAGCAAAAGCAACACGCTGGCGAAGGAGATCCTTTGAATGCATATGATTCTCCCACCAGGTATAATTGAAGGTGACCCAGTTTGGACGTGTAAGTACATCTTCAGGATCTCCGCCATTAAGAAAATACCACTCGACAATTTCTGAAAAAACCTCTTTCATCGTAGCCAGTGTTTGACTTGGTGGTACATCTATCTGTTCATTGATCCAGCTCTCGATTCCCTGGTTAGCAACTTTTTTTATAGTCTCAAGATCCGCACCTAATGTAGCCTGTGAAAGAAAACGGGAGACCTCCATCAAAGGTCCTTCAAGCCCGACACCATTGATAGTCTTATCCCCTGTGGCAGCCAGTGTCCAATATTGGGGAAGATAGTTACTGCTTGTTGTTACTTTAATGTGCTGGCTGGTATCACCTCCCAGTATGACCTGGCCCACCAATGGGCTGGGTAATGAATAAATACACAAGCTTAAAAACAGGAACATTTTTTTCATATTCAATTCCTTTTAATGCTAAGAAATGTCAATAAACCAAAGTGATGTGTAGATAGGGATATTCCCGGGAAGAAATCTAGGGCAGAGGGTAACAGGAAGAAAGATACAAGAAAAAATAATTTAGTTGCCTCAGGAGATTTTATATCAAATAATATTAATGGAAAAATGACCATATCCTGCCCATTCCGCTGAATTTTCTGATTTGCAGATAAGGCTCTGGAGTTGCTCCAAAAGATTGGAAAAAATTGGCAATGCCCGGATGCATGCTGCCCTCAAAATCGAACGAGTGGCCTCTTCCGTGAGCTTGATTGATCACATGGTCTAAAAGCAATGCATGGGCAGAAGCTCCCTGTTCGTCACCATTACGTCCCCCCGTCAGATAATAAGTTGTACGCGTATCCCATCCTGTCAGAATACCCGCTATCACCGCCCCATGATGAAAAGCCAGATTAATGACGCCCGATCCGTTTTTTTTCAACGCACCTACTGCAGCAGGTACGATTTGATCAAGCCAGAATGGCGGTTTCAACTTACGATTGCGATAGGAAGACTTACATAGGTGCACAAAAGTTTGAATATCATCTGAGGCAACGATAGAATAGTTTTTTTCTGCCTCTCTAAGGTTGCGTCTTAGCCCTTCGTTGTAGTTTAATTTGAGTTGATCATTCAATCCACGATACGGAATGACATAACTATACTTAAAATTGACATGATAAGCCGGCGAAGATAAAATTGGATTTTTGCCGGGCTTCATTGTGAGATCAAGGATTGAACATGGAGGCAATGTTTCCAAAAAATCATCAATTGAAAAATCATGAGAATCTTCTTTTGCAACAATCGGAATCCATTGTGTCAGCGCAGGCGTGATCAATGCCGATAGTCTGCGTATATGCGTTTTGTAAAATGGAATGAAAGCTGTCGTCTGATCACGTTTTGTGACAAGCTGTATAGCCTCCCACCTACCTTCTCCACAGACTGCATCTAACCACCATGGAGCTGCATACAGATCCGGATGAGCACAGTCCGCATAGAAATCAGTATACAATTCGATAGAAGTGGCCATCGTGAGGACAATATAAAAATAATGTTGTCCGTAGTTTCTTACTACGAACAACATTATTTTAAAAGCAATTAAATAAAGTTGTTAATTGGGTTTTGTCGGCGAGGCCACGATACGGTCTGACCATATTCCTTCACTCCCCCGGATCATAATGAAATAACAACCGGGCATATCAGGTGAAGGCAAATCAAACAATGGACCTGTAGTAGTTTTTTTATTGTACACAATTTTGCCTTGCAGGTCATATAGTATCAAATCACTATTCTGCCAATTTTCCGGAACACTGATCCTCCATCGGTTATTATTAAAATCAAATGTGAGTTCAGGTTTTGTTTTTGGATCAGGAAGAATATGGGCCACAGGTGAATATTCAACTGAACCGTCATCAAGATGAGCAGCTATCCTGTAATAACTTCCGGATGAAGTTATAAATGGATCGTTATAATGATAATTAATTTCATCAGGATCCGGTGCTACTTCCGCTACATTGACATATTGATTAAAATCCGCAAAATAAGATCGTTGAACCTGGAAATGATTTATTCCAAAAATGGCGTCAAGTGTCCATTCTATCTTATTACCCTGGTGAGATGCAGTAGCCTTTATTTTTGTCCATCCCACATCAAGCGTTCCTGTGGCGCTGATCGAATAAACGGAACCGCCATAACTCAAAGCATATAATTCACCATTGTCAGCTTCACCGAAAGACTCTACAGCGCTTATACCGGTATTTGTTTGTAGAATAAAGCTGAATGTCGGCGGGTTACCAAAACCTGTTTGTTTGAGCGTCCAGACATTATTACTTCCATAATCTGCGAAAACATAGTAACCATATAAAACAGGATACATTGAACCCCTGTACACAAATCCACCTGTCATCGAACTTCCGTCTCCGGTATTACACGGTGGGTCGCACGTGTGCGGATATTCAAATATCGGATAGGTAAACGCGCTTTCACCTGGACAACCCGTGTTTTCATATACATGGTTTCCTTCCCTGCAGTCCCAGCCAAAATTCATTCCACCAGGTGTTCCCGCATAAACAAAATCTACCTCCTCCCACAAATCCTGGCCCACATCGCCAATCCAGAAATCACCGGTGACACGATCAAAAGATATTCGCCAGGGATTCCGCATCCCATAAGCCCATATGGCATCATTGCCGGCTACCCCTACAAATGGGTTATCAGGTGGATAAGCAAAATAGGGCGGGACGCCTATATTGATATCAAGTCTCAATATTTTAGCCAGTAATGAATTGATGTTCTGTCCGTTTTCGCCTGGATCACCACCACCACCACCATCACCCATTCCGAAATACAGGTATCCATCAGGCCCAAAAGCAAGGTCACCTGCCTTATGATTACTTTGAATACCGGCCTGACTGATTAAGATTTTCTGACTTGTTTCTTCCAGATCATTAGGATTATTCGGATTAAGTGTAAATCTGCATATCTGCGTTATGACGGTTCCCTTTTTTACATAATTGACAAAGACATAAGGGCTGTCCGGATATGCCGGGTGAAAGGCAATTCCGAGAAGGCCACGCTCACCATTGGTTTCAACAGAATCACGTATATCAAGAAAAAATCCGGGCTGAACAGTGTTGTTCACAATAATCCGCACGTCTCCTCTTTTCTCAACCACAAATAGGCGGCCTGACCCATCACCTGCTCCCGTAATGTCTACTGGATTAAATAACACGCCCGGTTGAATCACTGTGTTAAATACAACAGTGGGCTGGGTAAAAGACTTCGAAGTAAGGAGAAGAAAAACAGATAATAGAAGAATCCTCATCATGTCAATGATTTTGATGTAAGTAAGTGGTTTTAATTAAATTAAAGAGGAAGACAGGAGGAATGCAACGTCACTAAGTTAAGGTCTCTGTTTGAATTTATCTATATTCAATTATCTGGTTAGTTTCCTCAAGCCCATGCGTACAACAAAAAATCCAGCAAGAAGGATTAAAATGACTATATAAAAGGGCATAAAAGTGATCGAATAAATTTGGGTCTTATCTATGATCCACATCACACATATCAGAGCTGCAAGGATGAGGATCAATCCGGATAGTTTATCAAAGCCCGGTATCAGATCCAGATTAACCTGCTTTCTGATGATCAGTACTGTCGCGGCCATTGAAATCACTGGCAATACTTGTGTGAATAGATTCATATCGAGGATTGATCTTCGCTCAAAAAGGAAAAAGTAAATACTAAGCGTAACTGCAAAAATGCCGGGCAATGAAACTAGGTAAATCAGAGTGGAGTACAGATACTTCCAGGGCGATAAATGACCTTCTCCTCCACTGAATACACCTGCCAGCAATGCGATCAAAGGGACACCGACAAAGTATACAAGCAAAAATGCCGGATGCAGTGCTGTCCATTGGAAGAATTCACCAAGGGTCATAATTCAATTTTATTTATCACAAGGTATTAAATAGGTGTCAGCCTGAAATAAAATGCTATACACATTCTAAACAGCTTAAAATCTTTCAAATTATTCCTTCTTTCCGGGTCAGGGAGGTTATTGTGGATCGCAAATATTTTTAGGGTTCTTTGTTTATCTTTGCACCCCTTTTTTAAGGCAAACAACTGAACGAAATATGACTATGGATAAGCTGATATATCTGGTTCCTGTGATGGGGGCAATAGGGTTGATCTACACTTTTATCAAATTTAATTGGGTAGCTAGACAGGATGCAGGTAATGATCGCATGAAAGAGATAAGCAATTATATAGCTGAAGGCGCTATGGCTTTTCTCAGAGCAGAATGGAAGATCCTGGGCTATTTTGTGGTCCTGGTCGGAATTTTACTGGCGGTTATGGCCTCTTCAAATCCCAACAGTCATTGGAGCATTGCCATAGCTTTTGTCATGGGCGCTGTTTTAAGTGCCACGGCAGGTTACATCGGAATGAAAGTAGCAACCAAAGCTAATGTCCGCACCTCCCAGGCTGCCCGCACCAGCTTAAGCAGGGCCCTCAAAGTATCGTTTACCGGGGGTTCCGTAATGGGCATGGGTGTCGCAGGCCTCGCCGTCATGGGAATAGGTGGCTTATTTATAATTCTCAAACAAATATTTGCAGACGGCATGCCCGTCAATGGTCCGGAAATGCTTAAGGCCATTGAGGTTCTTACAGGATTTTCCCTTGGCGCAGAGAGCATAGCTTTATTTGCCAGGGTGGGAGGAGGTATCTATACAAAAGCAGCCGATGTAGGTGCAGATCTCGTAGGTAAAGTAGAAGCCGGAATTCCGGAAGATGATCCTCGTAATCCGGCTACAATCGCTGACAATGTAGGCGATAATGTAGGTGATGTAGCCGGTATGGGAGCAGATCTATTTGGTTCTTATGTGGCAACAGTACTTGCTACTATAGTACTTGGCCAACAAACAATTGTAACTGGTGACGATGGCTTAGGCGGACTGTCTCCCATTCTTTTGCCAATGTTGATTGCAGGTGTGGGAATCTTATTTTCAATTGTCGCAACCATGTTTGTGAAAATAAGCGAGACAGCGGAATTAAGCACAGCGACCGTTCAGAAAGCGCTCAATATGGGAAACTGGGGTTCAATTATTCTTACGGGATTAGCCTCTGCTGCATTGGTTTATTATATCCTTCCTGAAAATATGGAATTGCGTGGACATGCATTTACAAAGTGGGGTGTATTAGGAGCCATCATTGTAGGTCTCGTCGTCGGAACACTCATCAGCATGATCACAGAGTACTATACAGCTATGAATAAAAAACCTGTAAGATTTATCATTCAGCAATCATCCACCGGACATGCTACTAATATCATCGGAGGACTTTCTGTCGGAATGGAAAGCACTTTTCTTCCTGTCATGGTCTTAGCAGCAGGCATCTGGGGTAGCTATATGTGTGCTGGATTGTACGGCGTTGCGATTGCAGCAGCAGGGATGATGGCCACTACAGCTATGCAACTTGCCATCGATGCATTCGGTCCTATTGCAGATAATGCAGGAGGAATTGCAGAGATGAGTGAACTGCCTGCCGATGTACGGGAGAAAACTGATATTCTTGATGCAGTCGGCAATACCACTGCAGCTACCGGAAAAGGATTTGCTATTGCATCTGCAGCATTAACCTCTTTAGCACTCTTCGCCGCTTTTGTTGGTGTCGCTGGTATTCACGGCATTGATATTTATAAGGCAGATGTGCTTGCGTGTTTATTTATTGGAGGCATGGTTCCATTTCTTTTTTCATCATTAGCCATCAGAGCAGTGGGGGAAGCAGCAATGGCCATGGTTGAAGAAGTTCGTCGGCAATTTCGCGAGATCCCCGGCATCATGGAAGGAACAGGAAAACCTGAATACGATAAATGCGTAGCCATTTCTACAAAAGCTTCAATCCGCAAAATGATGTTGCCCGGAGCTATTGCTATCAGTTCTCCGGTCATCATAGGATTTGTGGCAGGACCAGAGGCACTCGGTGGATTCCTTGCGGGTGCCACAGTCAGTGGTGTTCTTATGGGGTTATTTCAAAACAATGCAGGAGGTGCATGGGACAATGCGAAGAAGAGTTTTGAAAAAGGAGTCAGCATCAACGGTGTGATGTATTACAAAAAAAGTGAACCACACAAAGCTTCTGTTACAGGAGACACTGTAGGTGATCCTTTTAAAGACACCTCTGGACCGTCTATGAATATCCTGATCAAATTGATGTCGATCGTTTCGCTTGTGATAGCACCTTCGCTTGCATTGATCGGTAATCATGGCATGGAAAACAACGTTGGAGAAAATACACATCTGGAAAACGGCATTCAAACTCAGGATCCTGATTTAATCAAAAATGCACCCTATTCGGATTTCCTCGCAGCACTGGATTCGGATGGATACTTTGACCCTGGAACTACCACAGTGGTAGTGAAAAACGGCCATATAAAAGTTGGCGATACTACCCTGGAGGATCAGGATGCAGCTAAATATTTACCTCTTTTACGTGGCACTACTGAGGTTGAGCTTCAATTCACTTCAAAATAAGTTTAAGCTCAGACCGCTGGTTCTCAGTGGACTTACATATATACATAGCTTATTTCTTATATATTTCTTGGATTCCATTGAACTTCAGGCCATTAAGCTCGTTTATAGGTCTGTAATGAAGTCCCATATCATATCTGGCATACTTATGCTTTGTCTCTTCCTGTGCCAAAAGGCAATTGCTCAGGAACAGGGAATAGCGAGCTACTATGCAGATAGTTTCGATGGCCAGATGATGGCTAACGGAGCTGCATATGATCCTGACGAACTTACTTGTGCCCACCCCACGGCTCCTTTGGGCAGTATAATGAAGATAGCCCTTAAGGATTGCCCTGATCAGTCAGTGATTGTCAGGGTGGTTGATAGGGGACCCTATGTGAAAGGACGCATTGTCGATCTGTCAAAACGTGCAGCCAAAGAACTTGGAATATTGCACTTGGGTATCGCAGATGTGGTGGTAGGCCTTGTTAAAAGCCCCGGGGTATTAATTTGCCCCTAATTCCCATTCTAATTTTTATTATTCCGATTTATCATTCAGTGTTACTGAATGACTTTTTATCTATTGCAAATAGATAAAAAATAGTAGTAAATAATTTTATCTATAGGAACAAATGAAAAACCCGTAGGCTCGTTATTCGTTACTCGTTACTCGTTACTCGTTACTCGTTATTCGTTACTCGTTACTCGTTATTCGTTACTCATCCTCTGCTCTTCGCTAAATACCCAGAATCATTTTCGTTGGATCCTCAAGCAATTCTTTCACACGCACAAGAAATGTAACACTCGTACTTCCATCGATCACACGATGATCATAGGATAACGCGAGATACATCATCGGACGTATCACGATCTGTCCGTTGATGACGACAGGCCTGTCCTGAATATTATGCATACCCAATATTGCAGACTGTGGTTCATTGATGATAGGTGTACTCAACAGAGAACCAAACACACCTCCATTCGTAATCGTAAATGTTCCACCGGACATTTCTTCTAATGTCAGTTTGCCCAATCGTGCTTTATCTGCGAGTTCTTTTATTTTAATTTCTATTTCATCGAATCGTAAAGATTCCACATTGTGTATCGGTGGCACGACCAGTCCATTGGGAGTAGAGATAGCAATCGAAACATCAACATAATCATGATACACTAAATCCTCACCATCAATGAAAGCATTGACATCAGGTTTTTCTAAAAGAGCCTGTGCACATGCTTTTGCAAAAATAGACATGAAGCCAAGCTTGATTCCATATTTGGCCACAAACTGATCCTGATATTTTTTCCGCAGTTCCATGATCCCTGTCATGTCCACTTCATTGAAAGTGGTGAGCATAGCCGTATTGTTCTTAGCAGACACAAGTCGTCGGGCTATCGTGCGACGCATTCGTGACATTTTATCCCGATGCTCCTCGCGTTGAAATGGAGTGTGAGCTTTAGCCGGAATTAAAACTGGTTTTTCTTCAGCTGCAGGCTGTGAAATTTTTTCTTCAGTTGATTTTCCTGAAGTCACTTGCATCGCATCAGATTTTGTGATGCGTCCTTCTTTACCGGTTCCTTCTACATCATCAGGATCAACTGCGCTTTCACGCATGATTTTCGATGCAGCAGGAGATGCTATTTTTTCCTGAGGCTTTTCAGAAGATTTTTGTTGTGATATTTCCTTCGTTTTTTCTTTTTCGACAGGTGCGGTTTCAATCTTTTCTTTTGTTGGAGCTTTAGGAGAAGCGCCCCCATCCGGTGATTTCACACTTGTATCGATACGGGCTACAAGTGCACCGATCTTAAGATCATCGCCTTCCTTTGCTACATGGATCAACTTTCCTTCAGCCTCAGCAGGAAATTCTAATGTCGCTTTATCTGATTCGAATTCACATATAGGTTCATCTAATTTCACAAAACTACCATCAGGCTTTAACCAGGATGATAAGGTAACTTCATTGATAGACTCACCTATCACGGGAACTTTCATTTCTATGACACTCATATTTCTTTTATGCGTTGAAAGACAAAATTAGAGTATTTATGTCATCACGCTGATAGTATGTGTAAACAAACACCAAATGGAACAATCTAACATTTTCCGATTTCAATTAAGCGTATTTGCAATCTGGTATACAAAACTGCGAGGTTACTATTGTTGCAGGTGACTTATCTTTAATGGCCGTTCAAATTTTTACAGATATGAAGTTATCTCATTTCCTCTTTTCGTTATTTTATCTGTTGTCGTTAGTCCTATTCTCAATCAAATTTATTTCAGGAACAAACGCATTTACTAAAAAGCAACAAATCCATACCCAATCAGAAAATAATATTTCAAAAGAAGAACAAGAACCTAATGATTGGTTATA
>JBDUAU010000237.1:0-15735 GCA_040004485.1 Saprospiraceae bacterium | reverse complement strand
ATTGCCGCTGCTCATGCAGGGTGTTTTTCGATGAAGCTGAGCTTTATTCTGAATGCCGCAGGATTCACACCGGACAATATAGATACGAAATGCACCATTACACTTGAAGGAGGGGCGATAACAGAAAGTCACCTGGATGTAAAAGCTATTGTTCCAGGGATAGACGATGCTAAATTTGTGGAATGTGCTGAAGAGGCAAGGCAGAAATGCCCAGTAAGCAAAGTGTTGAACACAAATATTACGATGAACGCCAGCTTAGATTCGCCTCACCTCTGAAAACAAATGGAATAAAATTATTCTATTTATTCCAGTGTAAACATTACTTGCCTTCTTCTTTTCCGAATTTGAATCCTGCGTAGATCTGGAACAAATTATTTTTTGCATCGATGCTTGGAATAAAAGAAAATTGCTGACCGGGTTCAGGTTCTTTGTAAAGGTTGCCCAGGCTGATATTTAATCTCACGCCGGCTACAACTGCATTGACCGGATGTACTTCTACGCCACCACCGAAACCATAATCTAAACGATTGAAAAATTTCAGGGCATTATCGACACTGGCATTGCCTGTGGTAGTGGTAGAATCTATTTTGGCATTGAGCAGGTAAGCTATCTGGCCTCCTACCTGAAGCTGAACGAATTTAGTAATATTGATCGCCATGAATTGTGGTAGCATCAGATAATCCAGGTCAACCTTTCCGGTATTCACATTGTTTTTGAAATCATATCCCTGTCTCGAAAACAGAAGCTCAGTGCGTGAGCTCAGGAGTGATTTTGAAGATCCTGCCAGGAAAACTCCGGCATGAAAACCGGTTCTAGTGCTCCCATTAATTTCACTCGCCTTGGTAACGTTGGCGAAATTAAGTCCCGCCTTTACACCAAATTGAGCAGAGAGTAAGCAAGGAGTGACTACGAGGATGCAAATGATTAATTTTCTCATGATATTAATGTTTAGGTTTAATAAACGAAAAGGGGAGAGACACAAAAAACTAATGGCTTTTTTCCTGAAGCTGTTTTAATGTTTGTAATATTTCTTCATTTTGTTTTTTCAGTTCATCGATTTGATCTTTCATCATCCTCAGTATAGAAAAACACCTCGGCTATAATTGATTTTTTCAGAAGAAACATTAATGAAGACAATTGAAGTCATATGCTCAGGCAGATAGACTCTGACAGAATGATCATCCGGATTTTCTTTTCTGACGTTATGAATATTTCTTCCTAATAAATCAACAAGCTGAATACGAACGTCGTCAGAAATATTATACTGACTATTTATCCGTATTGAATTCAAATCAGATTCGTATACCATTGCAAGATCGGATGGATCGTTAAGAATATGTGTCCCTGAAATAACATAGTTGAAGCACGATGTATCCTGGCAATCTGTAAGAGCAGTAGTGACCGTGACACAATAACATCCTGAAGATTGGGGTACAAAACACTGATCAAAACTGAAGGACATCATATTCTGACAATCTACCCAACTATAGAATTGTCCCGGAGGCCCTGCGCATAAGGTGTCACCATGTTGTGTGATTACTGCATGAGGTTCAGGTTCAAGATAGACATTGGCTGAAGGCGTGAGAATATCACCATCGCATGCACCATTGGCATCATTCACCCAAAGAAGTGTATACGTCACTGTAGTATTATATGGCGGACAGACTATGTATGAATATACCGAATCAATAATCTCGGTGATGGTATCTATCGTAGTTCCATCTGTGATTCCTATGCTAAAAGGTGATTGCCCGGAAAGATAAATACTAATGTCCGTGCAGCTGTCACATTGTACCTGGTCACAACAAATAAAAGCCGTTGGTTTTGCATCAATACAAATGGTCTTCGTACATGTTGAAATACATCCTGAATCCTGGAGTATAAGATCAATAGAATAGCAGCCTGGCGTGTCAAACGAAAGCCAGAGTGAATCTGTCGCTGTGTATGTCTGTGTATTTGAGCTATCCAGCATCACTGTCCATTGAATCATTTCAATAGTTGAATCATTACTGCTAAATGAAACTTTGACAAGCTCGCCTGTGCACGCACTTGAAGGTGCATGGATCTGGCAATTCAAATCACAAAGATTGTAAGTGAGACAAAGTGTATCATAGCCACTGCCATCAGTGAAACTTACACAAACACAACCGGTATCAGCCACTGTGATGCATTGTGCTGAATCCAAGAGCGACATTCCATAACATGTATACCATGTGTAATCCGATCCACTACCGGAAACGCATATCTGATGACCTGATATCAGTAGTGAATCCGGACAGTCTGTAAAATGTAAATCAATCACGATGATCGAATCACAATGAGAAGTTTGGAAAGTGATCACGCCTGATGGATTGCTTTCATTGAAAATACTATCCATCACAGTCACACTATATCCATCTCCCTGGCATCCATAGTAAGAAATGGTATCATGTGATGGAGGATTGAAAATAAGACTGATCGTAAGAATAGAATCGCAACCATTGAGCCCGGTAAGTGTGTCTGAACCTGATGGATTTGATTCATTGTATTCTACTGTATTGACAATAATTGAATAACCATCTCCGGTGCAACCTGAGTATGAAATCGTATCATAAGAAAGCGGAAGGAATACAAGCATTGTAGTCACGACAGAATCACATCCATTCGCATCGGTGAGCGTATCGATACCTGATGGATTTGATTCATTGTACGTGCTGTTGCCGACAGTGTAGGAGTAGCCATCATCATGACAACCTGAATAAGTATGTATTGATGACGTAGGTTGAGCAAAAGTTAAATCGATCGTGACGATGGATTCGATACAGCCCATCGAACCGATAATGGATTCTGTGCCTGAAGGATGACTTTCATTGTATGTGACACCGTTGACGACGATACTGTCACCGGAGCCTGCGCAAAAAATGGTCGCGATGGTGTCCTGCATGATTTGAATTTCAGCGACAACGATGACCAGGAATGAATCGCAGTTGTGGATATTCCCGCCAAAAATCGTATCGTGATAGATGCCCGGATGATAGTAGGTGCCATTGACTTCGACTGAATCACCCTGACAGATGACTTCTACAATGCTTTCGGAGGAAGTGGGTTCGACCAGGATAAAAGCTGTACAGGTATCTTCTTCTTCACCGGGCCGTGTGACCACAACATCAATCCGGCAAAGCCCGGGATTGTTGAAACAAACGACATGAGGATTGGCAGCGTTTGGATTGGTGATTGTACCACAGTCGATGGTCCATGAATAGGTCGTACCCGGAGGATCATTGAGCAGCCAGAAGACGGGGCCGCAATCAGCCTGACATACCTGGATGGGGGCCTGGATGAAGCATTGGCTGGATGCCAGTGTGCAAATAAAGAGAACAAAAGCGATCAAGGATAGTCTGATCTGCATAGAAAATAATTTTATTGCTCTTAAAACTAATCAATTCCCTGGAATCAGATTTCATGTTGTAAGTCCTGGCGAATATTGATTCACTTTAATGAATAAGTTTTACAACAATCCGGGAACTGGATTCTATTCAATAAAGGAGTTTAATGAATTCAAAGTTAATCAAAACTGAAAATAAATAAACGAACTCGTACTCTCCTGGCTCAACATAATCGAGAAAAGCATAAATGCCCACGCTATCGATAATACCCACCATGGAATCTTATAAGCCAATGTAAGCACCGAACTGTTACGCATCAACCAATGCACAATCACCATGATCGTAACGATGACTGAAACTTTGATAATGGAAATGCTTGTCAGCATCGGCTCTCCTCCATGTGTGATACCAAACATAGAGCCAAGCATCGTCCAGGATTGTTTGAAAGTAGATGCTCTGAAAAAGACCCAAGTGACATTGATCAGGAAGAATGTAAGCAATGCATAAATAAATGATCCTGAACGACCACCTGATGTGATCCCCGCTATAGAGATATCCGATTGAAGCATAGGTTTCGATTTGAATTTTTCGCGGATGAATCTTTCCACCCAGAGATAAAATCCATGTAGTCCACCCCAGAATACAAATGTCCAGTTTGCACCATGCCACAATCCACCCAGCAACATGGTCAGCATAAGATTGATGTAGGTACGTCCTTCACCTTTTTTATTTCCCCCAAGTGGAATGTAGAGATAATCCCGAAGCCATGCTGAAAGTGTAATATGCCACCTCCGCCAAAAATCAGAAAATCCAACTGCAGCATATGGATATTTAAAATTGTCAGGAAGTACAAAACCAAGACACAATGCAGCACCGATCGCACATGTGGAATATCCTGCAAAGTCAAAAAAGATCTGACCCGAAAATGCAAGGACCCCCATCCATGTATCCAGCATCGGCAGCATGCCATCATTTCCAAAAACATCATTGGCCGTCCCTGCCAGCAATGTATCAGCAAGCACTACTTTCATAAAGAGTCCAAGCGATAGCAACAGAAGCCCGTCCATGAGTTGTTTCCGCGTTGAAATACGAGGTGTTTCAAATTGCGGTACCAATTGCGGTGGACGTACGATCGGACCGGCTACGAGGTGTGGAAAGAAAGTGACGAACAATGAAAAATCAAGAATGGATCGCACAGGCTCACTCTTCCTGTGATACATATCAATCGTATAGCACAATGTGGTGAACGTATAAAATGAAATACCGGCTGGAAGAATGATATCCGGTTTGGCCGGATGAAAATCAACACCTATGGCATTGACAAGGAGTGTAAAATTCTCAAGAAGAAAACCTCCGTATTTAAAAAAGCAAAGCATACCGAGATTGCCGATAAGGCTGACGACAAGCAGCAATCTTTTCTTTGTCACATTTTGCTGAGTGAACAAAGCTTTACCTACAAAATAATCCACGATGGTAGACAACCAAAGCAAAAGAATAAAAGGTGGATTCCAAGCCGCATAAAAAACATAGCTCGCCAGTAGTAGAATGATCTTCTTCGACTTCCACGCAAGGGGAAGATTGTATAGAAGCAATACAACGATGAAGAAAGCTATGAAGGTGTAGGAGTTGAATACCATGGATAGTAGGATATATGGATGAGGGAGATTAAAGTTGAGAGATTATGAAGGTCATGAAGGTTATAGAGGTTATAAGGGTTATGGAGTTTATAGGTTTATAGAGTTTATAGAGTTTATAGAGTTTATAGGTTTATGAATTTATGGTGCACCATTATTTGGAGCTCGATGGAAATGTCCACGCATAATTTGTCTGTAGGATGTCAATAAATTTTGTGGTAAAATCTATGGCATCTGCAGGGGAGAGATGAGATTCTTCAGGACAGGTATAATGGTCGATCTGTGGAAAGTCTTTGAAGTGCATGCCCATGCATCCCGTTTCAATTAGCAGTCTGTCCCAATATTGTTCCCTTGGGAATCCTTTTTCTTCTTTTTCAAGGTAATGACCACTTGAGGGTGTACGGACAAAAAATACGTCTCCACCTTTTGCCTTTATTTTCTCCACATCCAGTTTCACCAGGTTGATAACCGAATCCAGCGGTGCTCCGGTAATAGGAGGTGTCTTGTTCATCCGGCCAAATATAGCCCAGATGTTCGCCTGCAGATGTTGCTGAGCTGTGTCTGCCATAAAAAGTTTACCACAGTATTCCTGCCTGTTGAAACGGACATAGCCGAAATCACGAGCAAATATCGGACCCATATGCACACCTTCCCTGCTGGGTATCTGCAGATTGTCAAGCATGGTGTTGAGTGAATAATGATCTTTATCCAGGAAAGCAAAAGTTGATTCTAATGGAATATTCAATACAAAACCTGCACGTTGCGTGGGTGTAATTTTGTTGTGATACTTCATTGCTTCATTAGGCCTGCTGGAATTGCCTGGATTCAGAGAGAAAAACAAACCTTCAGTAACATCAACAACGACCCTGCCTTTAAATTTCGGATCATCAGCAAGATCAGATAACAATGGCCTCGGTGTACTACCCACACAAGCAAGTTGTACGGCCTGAGTACCTGTGATCTTGTCCCACGTTGGAATATCGAGATCAAATTTAATTCGCGACGAACCAATGAAGACAGTTGTTTTGTCAATCGCCCCATAGACGCGTTCACGTTGATGAGACCAGAGAGGCCCACCATCATCAAAGGAGATTTCAAATCCGGTACTGCGGATATAGGATTCCCAGGAGATGACTGCGATCACCACCAATATAACTGCGAAAAGAGCAGCCTTTGAGAGGGAGCTTGGAGACATTGGTTTTCAGTTAAGGTTTGTAAAGAAGGAGTGTTGGGATAAATATCTAAATAAAAAAGCAAAAAGCAAAGAGCAAAGAGCAGAGCGCGAAGAGCAGAGAGCAGAGAGCAGAGAGCAGAGAGCAGAGAGCAGAGAGCGAAGAGCAAAGAGCGAAGAGCGAAGAGCAGAGAGCAGAGAGCGAAGAGCAGAGAGCAGAGAGCGAAGAGCAAAGAGCGAAGAGCAGAGAGCAGAGAGCGAAGAGCGAAGAGCAAATGGATCAGGTGACTGTTTTTATCAAACACATAGATATAGCGTGAACCAGATATTAAATCGCAGCTACAAGCTGCTAGAGGATGTTTTCGAAATGGAATCAGTCTCGACATATAGATTTTAAGTCTGGAGACTTAAAATAGCGGGGATATGGATTTTAAATCTGGATGCTCAAAATAGCGAGAATGGAATATTTTTATTCACGTTCCCCTTTTCAGGGGGTAGGGGGAAAAAATATGGAAACTTAAAATAGCGGGAGTGGGCTTTTTCATTTTACCTTACCTTCGAAATATGAAATATTTTTTCACCATAAGCCTGTTTGCTTTGATTCTTCATTTTGAGGCTTCGGGTCAGTTTTCAGATGATTTTAGTGATGGGAATCTTGATGGCTGGCTGGGAAATACCGAAAACTTCATTGTCAATACATCCGGCCAATTACAATTGAATGCCCCTTCAGGCTCAACTTCTTCATGGATATACACTCCGGTTACATTTATAGACAGCATGGTGTGGGAAGTCTATTTCAGGCTTGATTTTGCTCCCTCTACAAGTAACTTATTGAGAATATACCTCGGACTGACAACCCCTGACCTCACTACCGCTTCAGGTTACTTTCTGGAAATAGGGGCCACCGGCGATGTTGATCCACTGGATTTAAAATATCTGGACAATGGAAGTGCGACGACTATCGCCTCCTCAGTGGCCGGACTTGTCGCTTTGGAACCTGTGGATCTTACTCTACGTATTGTACGAAATAGCCAGGGGCTATGGCAGATATTTAATATTGGAGGAACATTACCTGAGCTATTGTTTGCCACCTCACACCCTATTCTGCCACTATCATCCTTAACTACCTTTGGGTTTTACCAAAAATACACGGATACGAGAAGAGATAAATTCCGCTTTGACGATATTACAATCTCACCTCTTCAGCCTGATCAAACTATTCCTTCCTGGCTTACGCTGACCGTAGCCGATAATCATACAGTGAATCTACTTTTTGACGAACCATTAGATCTGATTTCCTCCGGTGATCCGACACATTACATTCTGACACCCGGAAATACAATGCCTGACCATATTGTCCTGAATGCAAATGAAATCACGCTTTCCTGGAACCAGGCATTTATATCCAATCAGGATTATACGTTGACGATCAATAACCTCAAAGATCTTTCAGGAAATATCCTGGTGACTGATCATAAAAATTTTAAGTTTACCCAGATTGCGCAAGCTGCACCTTATGATCTTCTGATCACAGAGATCATGGCGGATCCGACTCCTGTGATCGGACTTCCTGATGCTGAATATCTTGAAATATACAATACCAGCATTGAGGCCTTCAATCTGGGTGATTATAAAATAAGAGTAGGCACTACTGAAAAAGTATTACCGGACAGCCTTATACAACCGGGAGAGTTTGTCATCCTGACGGACGATGCTAACATTGCTTCTCTTTCACCATTTGGCAGAGTAATTGCACTGGCCAGCATGTCCGGGCTTACAAATAGCGGGACTTCATTAGCATTGATCAATAGCTCAGGTGAAATCATACATGAAGTCATTTATGCCCTCTCCTGGTATAATGATGCTGTCAAATCAAATGGCGGATGGTCTCTCGAAATGATCAATCCATCGCACATTTGTGCAGATCAGGAAAACTGGACGGCGGCTTCCAATCTTCTAGGCGGAACACCGGGACAAATAAATACTCAATGGACTACATCACCGGACATCCTGGGCCCTGCTATTGTTTCTCTTTTTACAGCTTCACCTGTTGTGCTTGAATTGCGATTTGATGAGCGTATTGAATCCGTGTTGATGCTCAATCCTTCTTTGTACGTTTTTCAACCTGCTCTGACTATTGATAAGGTAGAGCTTATCAATCTGACATCGGTGCGCATCACATTAGTCCAGCCACTTCAGCAAAGTGTGATCTATCATCTCCTTCCATTTTCGGCTATTGATTGTCTGGGCAATCCGGCTTCAGGTCAGGATACGATTGTATTTGGCCTTGTCGCACCGGTTGCAAAAGGAGATGTATTGATCAATGAAATACTTTTTAATCCGGCTGTCGGTGGAAGCAGATTTATTGAGATCATCAATCCAGGTCAAAAATTTATTGATCTGAGCACGCTCGCGATAGGAAGGATCAATGTCACTCATCATGATATCTATCCAACCGGAATAAATGAAATTCTTGCTCCGGGAGAAATTGCTGTTTTCACGCCGGTACCTGCTGATATCCTTTCAAGATATGTAGTGCCGAACCCAACAAAACTTTATGCTTCTATACTCCCCACGTGGGATGACAAAGAAGATCAGGTTTCAATTATCGCCGGTGGAGAATTTATTGATTCATTTACATATTCATCATCCTGGCATCATCCGGTCATCAGCGATCAGAATGGGGTAAGCCTGGAACGTATTTCAACTTCTGCTCCTACTTCATCATCTTCAAGCTGGCATAGTGCTTCTTCTGTCAGTGGCTATGCTACACCGACAGGACCAAATTCTCAGGCCATATTGAATGGTGTCGGAGAGGCACCATTCAGTTTAACGAACAAACAGTTTTCACCCAATGATGACGGTTACAAAGATTTTCTCCTCCTCGATTTTACAGAGACATCCGGGGATGATATCGCTTCTGTATGGATCTATGATCTTGAAGGAAGAATCGTAAAGCAGCTATTATCAAATGAGTCTATTGGTACGTCTGCGCTCATTCAGTGGGATGGCAGTAATACAGAAGGCCGGCTGGCGGATATGGGTATCTATATCGTGTTTGTTCAGTTGTGGGATACGGCCGGAAATGTAAAAGAATACCAACAATCCTGCGCCCTTGTAAAACGGTAACAGATTGATTTCGAAAACTACAGATATGTCCACTCCGATGAAGCTTACTGGTCTATTGCCAAAGGCTGTAGTCTCTGTTGGAATTTCGGCATTGTTAATCCTGGTGACGGGGCTATGTGTTTTTACGCCCACACTCTTACTTATACGACAACTATCCGACTATACTTTTTACATCATGCTCGGCATGCTGGTGCTTGGTTTTACAGCTTTTCTTGTGCGGCAGGAAAGAATCATGCTGGTCAGTCTTTTATGTTGTTGTGTATTGTGTCTTCATCTGAAGGGATCTGCCAATCAACAAATGCGTCTGGCTGTTGTAACATCTAATCCTTCGCTGAAAATATCTCATATCAGTCTGGGTAATGCAGAAAATGAGTATGATAAAGTCATTGACTATATAGCACATCTTGATGCAGACATTATCAGTTTCCAGGAACTGACTCCTGACTGGAATGCACAATTGATTAAAAAATTATCTCCTGAATACAAATACATCAGGACGATGACCCGGCTTGACCCGTATGGCATGGGATTTTTTTCAAAAATTTCTTTTCACACGCTTGACACTGTTTATTATCATGATGTGCCTTCTTTGATCGGATCGATCATGCTGGACAATGATCATCTCTGCACCATAGTGAGTTGCACCGTGATACCTCCGGTCAACCAGGCAGCATTTGCCACGATATCAAAACATTTTAGCTATCTGACAGCGTATATGAAAAATTTTGAAGGGGGTGTCATCGTACTTGGTGATTTGCATTTACCTCCATGGTCTGCAGAAATACAACAATTTAAAAATCAGGCTAATCTTCTTGATAGCCGGAGAGATACGAATCCAAGAAACCTTGATGGTTCTTTTTCGCTACCGAGGATTCCGGTCGAGCATATTTTTTATGGTCATAAATTCGAGTGTACTTCTTTTTCTGAATTAGGGAATAGTGTGGTCGGCCGTCTTGGCATAACAGGAACTTATCAAATACATAATAGTAATGTGGAAAGTGTTCAGTAGTCTGGGTCATGCCTTCCGAGGCATGTTTGATTTATTGTCGAGTGAGCGGAATGCACAAATCGAATTTGTGATGGCGATATTTTTTATTGCGCTTGGATGGTGGTTAAACCTTTCCGTTACAGAGTGGTGCTTTGTATTCGCCTGTATCGGGGCTGTACTGGGAGCGGAGGGCTTGAATACGGCGATTGAACGGCTTTGTGATTTTCACACAAAGGAGATGCATGAAGATATCCGGTTTGTCAAGGATGTTGCTGCGGGATCGGTATTGATTATTGGGATCATGGTGGTATGTATAGGATTGGTGATCTATGGGCCGAAGGTGATGGATTTGATATTTTAGATTCTCGGTGATGGTTGGAGCAAACTCCAACCATGGCATATACTTAAAATAGCGGGGAAAAAAGGTGATAGTGATGATAACAGTGATTCGTGGGTGATCCTGAAAGGATCTTATGTTATTAACCCCGGGTTTTAACCCGGGGACAAAAGATGATGAAGAATCTCCAACCCTGTGCTTCGACTTGCTTACCACATCCATGTGCTACAGCTCAGCAACCGGGGGTTGAATAAAAATCTGTGGGAACAGTACGTCTGTTTTATTCCTGTGATTTCATAATTCGGTAATTGATTTTCAATCGCAGCTACAAGCTGCTTAATAATGTTCACGATATGGATAGAGATTCGAAATATTGATTTTAAGTTCAAACTTAAAATAGCGGGGAAATGTGTTGCATCTTGGTGACCATGAAAGGATCAAATGTTATTTGCCTTGGTGCAGCCCGGTGATGTGGGTAAAAAAATGGAGGCCGCTGTGTTGCAGGGCCTCCATTTTTTATTTGATCCGGATATATCAGTTGACGCTCACCTATTGTTTGATATATACGTTTCCGATGAATTGTAAATTCCCGGAGGTAATATTGAAGACAGGAGGAGTACCATTAGCGGAGATGTTGATGACATCGGCACCTGTGGGTCCTGATAAGGTGATGTTTTTATTGATCAGGATAGATCCGCTGGTAAGTACAATGGTTGAATTCCAGATTGATGGGTCAAAAGTGATAGTGGCACCGCTGGCAACACAAGCGATGATATCCCTTAATGTACCTGTACCTGTATTTGCTGTACTTGTCACGTTATTAGAGCAACCTATGACAAGCGGACTGTATGGGGTACCTGTGGAGCCTGCGCCACCACCCGAGAATGTTGTTATATTAAATTGAGCCTGGTTAATACCTGATTGAACACCGGCAGTATGACTAGCGGTAAGATCAGTAACAGTCCCTGAAGTTAAAGCAGCATGACCTGATCCGGGATCCATTTCTGCATTTGTGTAATGAGTAGAAACGGATTTTGTTGCCTTAATAAAATTCATATCAGCAGCTGTTGCCAATGTACCACCGCCAGTTGTGACTGTCGTTTGAAGTGAGGTAAAATCTGCATCGCTGTAGAAGAATCGAACTGCTACAGAAGTTGTTGGCTGAACATTCGGGAATACATTCCAGAATTTGTTCATCATCCACCAATGCAAGGTGCTGGCTGTAACATAAGGAGCAGTTGGCTTTAAGTCACTACTAGTTGCAGAGGCATTGTTTCTGCCACTCCATACAATAAATGCATCTGAACCTGTACCTGAAGCAGGGCCTGTAGTGGATGGTGCGGTTGTACTTTTTGCATCCCTCCGGACGTGGTTCATAAGATCATTACCTGTAGCATTTGTACCATTCCACAAATAAGTGGTACTGGTACTCCAGTTTAAACCGAGTACAACGACGTCATCGGCTATGTCAGTAGTTGTTCCATTATTGTGATAGTAATAGGTCCATCCATCGTCACCGACTACTTCATAACTTGCATAACGCATATCAACACCGGTTGGATTATGAATAGCACCAAATCCATTGTTAGGAACATTCTTTCCAGCAACATCAGCGAGGTCTTCAATTATCAAGTCGCCAGCCGGAACATTTGAACTCCACCCATCTAATTGAATATAGTAGGTTTGGCCAGGTGTAAGTCTTACTCTAATTACAGAATTGAGGGTGCTGGCTGATGCCCCCCAATAACCGGTTCCGGTCACTATGGCATCATCATTCGCAGCTAATAATACACCTCCGGTAAAGTCAGCAGGATCTGAACATGTACCTGGTACCATACTTGGAAATTTCCATAAAGCAACCTGGGCATCGGCAGATGGTGTTGTTGTGGGTGTTGTGGCCCTGATTAGTAAATTACCAGAGCTGCCATATCCTGTGGTCGGCACTACTAAACGGTACCAGTAAGTTGAACCAGCGGCTGTTCCCCAACTATAATTTGAACTCCCAGCTCCATTAGTTGAAACTGGTTGTGTGTTAATGATTGGTGTAGGTTCATTTGTTTGTAATGTACGACCTGCTATATCGTAAGGATTTCCCCCTCCTGAACCCAATAATGCCAAGGCAGCATTTTGAACATTATCCCCTGTCAGCAATGCAGTGATTGCTCTGGTTCCTGTCGGGTTTGTGGTTGTAGGTGTATATCCTGTGGCGCCTATTGTGACTGAGGAAACAGAGGCATCCACTACGTTGGCAGGTGTGGCAGTGCAACTGATATCAAAAACCAGCCAGAAATAATTTGTTAAAGAACCTGAAGGTGTCTGACTGCCTGTCACGCTAAATGTCAATCCCGGGCTTACTATGTCTGAACCAAATTGTGTAGTTGTAGCGAAGGTGGTTGATGTCGTATAATAAACCCTTGCTTTGGTGACATCTGTCAAACTGGTACTTGCATTACCAAAATCTATCTGGGTAATGTTACCACAGCTTGTCGGAGGAACATCAAGACGCAAAACCTGCTGACTAATTGCACCCTGTACCACACTTGCGGTACTAGGTTGATTTGTTGCGAGAGCTGCTGTAAGTGAAGTAATGGTTCTGGTGCCCGTTGGATTGATATTGGCAGCCCCAATTGGCAGAGTGGAAACGCCTCCTAAAGTAATTTGTGTAAATTCTGCATCAGCAACGTTACCACCAGCAGAAGGAGCAGCACATGAAATATCATACACCAGCCAGAAATAATTTGAGGTAGAAGAAGATGTTGCTTGCGCACCTGTAAATACCAGACTACCGGAAGGATTGGTTATATCGCTACCAAATTGTGTTGTGGTCGCAAAGGTTGTGGTGGAGGTATAATATACCCGTGCCTTTGACAGATCGGCGGCATTAGTTGTGCCATTTGTGTTAAACGTTATTTGCGTTACATTACCACATGATGTTGGGGGTACATCGACTCGAATCACTTGCACATTGTTGGTCCCTGCAGATACAGTTGCTGTACTTGGCTGTGCAGTAGTTAATGAAACAAAAATGTATTCGTTTGTTCCGCTTATCGGAAATACTCCGGCGCTGAGAGCAACAGATGTTGGGTTCAAAGTATATGTTCCCGCATTGGTGCCCACATTGGGTGTAGCTGCGAGATCCTGAGCAACAAAGAAATAACTGATCTTGTCACCGGTTACAGGCAGCCCTCCATTAAGAAGGTTATAGTCAAGTATGAAGGTATAAACCGAACCAACATTAGATGAATATTCAACATATTTCCATCCATCAGTTGTGTTATCATTTGTAGCAGGAAGTGCATTTGCATTCATATGTGTTCCACCAGCAACCGTAGTGTATTTGTACCATAGTCTTGGTTTTGTTCCTGCTGTTGTATTTACCATGCTCGCATCAGTGATAGTGACTGAAACAGTTGGGTTACAGAAGAATGGTGTATTTGGGAATATAGTAGAAGGAGTATACGTAATAGTTGGACCTTGAAAATCGCCTGCATTTTCATATGCGCCAATGGTAGACCCTGTCGGAGGAATTCCTGAACTCCTGACGATTCCCAAAACATCTGTAGTGATACCTGTTGTGGCATTATTAGCAGCGCCCAATGCTGGTGAACCTAAATTTGGTTGAAGGTTGGATGTACCATTGAATAAAGGATCTCCTGCAATAGAGTTTGCATTTTGCCCGAATCCTGAGACTATTGCCGGCAGATCAACGCGGTCTGAGCCAATAAACCCTAAAAATGCTGAACCTGTATTAAAGGAATTGGAGGCGTAATATTCATTGAAATTAATGGTTGTAAATGCAGTATTAGCCGCAGCAGAATAAATACCATAGTTCTTTTGTGTCGTACTAGTCCCTACTTGTGTATTTGAAAAAATATTATCTCTTATATCCAACACTGATGCTGCAGAGCCAATATACAAGGCAGTGGTTAAAGCTGAAGATGAGGCTGACCCCATGCTTCCTGTCATGCTGACACTGTTGTAATAAACATTTACTCCTCCTGTAGTGGTGGTAAGCGATCCTCCACCCAAAACTCCAATACCAATACCAATAGAAGAGGAATTACTAAAAGCGCTCCAGTTTGAACCATTTACACCATAGATGACATTATTTGCAATGGTTAGACTACTGCTGGCTGTTCCGGTTCCAACTGTAATCCCACGTCCCCCATATCCTCCGGTATTTGTAGCCAGGACATTTGTAATAAAATTTTTTGTAATAGTGGAGGATACAAACCCGGTTTCCAGGGATATCCCCACAGGTTGAACGGCCCCTGATGACGTCACACTTACGGTATTACCTGTGATACTGCTGTTTAAAGCATTGCCCACCTGTATTCCTTGGTTCTGAAGAGCTGAATTTGAATTAACTGTATTCCCCGTAATTTGTAAATTATCATCTCCACCTGAAGTGACAGAGGCTGTTCCGGCAGCATAAATACTGACAGTGGCTACAGTCACATTATTATTCTGAACGGTGACATTATCATTATCGGCACCGGATGTTCCAGGAGTGCTGCCCCCTACAGCGATACCATAACCTGTAGCCGCACTCACACCTGTGCTGATATTGCAATTCTTAATCGTATTTGATGAGGCTCCTAATCCAGTTCCTAAACTAACCAGGGAAACAGCAGTTGGTGCTGTAGTATTTGTGTTAGTGATTGTCAGGCTCCTGTCTGTTCCTCCACCATTACTTCCGTCGATCGTAACATTGGAAGCTCCGTTTATTTTGATCAAAGCTCCACTGGCAACACTTCCGGTAAGTGTTGCTGTTGTATTTGGTTTGATCATTACGGTGAAAGGTCCTCCTGAGCATCCGGTGGAAGCATAGGCATTTAATGCAACAGCACCTGTCTCTGACACGCTGGCGTCAATAATATTCACGATAAGATTTGTACTAAGGCCGCTTGTATTTATTGCATTGAATAAGCCTGTTGCACCCGTTAGGGAAGTATAATCTGCGACAGCACCGATAGTCTTTGTCCCGGACAGACCAGCGGGGACTATTTTGTATCCTTTGATTGTACCAGTGATTGGGAAATTAGCTGCAGCAAGTGCAACGCGCGGCACCATCAGGCGACCGACAACTGGGACATCAACGACATCTCGAA
>JBDUAU010000420.1:0-4638 GCA_040004485.1 Saprospiraceae bacterium | reverse complement strand
GATCACGATTTCTTTGTCCTGCTGATGTCCATCGTGATACTTTCGGATGAGCGCCTTCCCCCCCTAAATCCCCCAGGGGGGACCGTTTTCACAAAATAAAAAAGATTTCCTTTCTCAACGCAACGATAAGATTACTCCTTTTCATCTTAGAGGGACTTTTTTTGTTTTCAATCAATATTTACAAAATCATTTTCGGTGACAAAACATTTCGCTTTGACAAAAGGTCCCCCTTGGGGGATTTAGGGGGAAAATCATCTTCGGCAACAAATCATTTCGCTCAAACAAAAGGTCCCCCGTGGGGGATTTAGGGGGAAAACGCAGGCTTGATATTTATGAGGTAAATGGAACTTGGTGTTTATAGGACAATCGTAATCCTATGACCCCCTTGAATCCTGCGGATTCTGTTACCCCAATGGAGAACTCTAAGTTCATTTCCAATTCAAAAAATTTTTAGATTAAATATCTTGTAAGCCAAAACCAACCCAACGATGAAAAAGCTATTCCGCATCCTCCTCATTCTGCTCGGAATTATTATCCTCGGCTTTGCAGGACTTCTCCTTTATATCACGCAAGCTCTTCCAAATGTCGGACCTGCACCGGATATTAAAGTTGAAGCCACACCTGAACGAATCGAGCGGGGACATTACCTGGCCAATTTCGTGATGGGTTGCGTCACCTGTCATTCGGTCCGTGACTGGAATACATTTGCCGGGCCTGTTGTGGCCGGTACAGAAGGCCAGGGCGGTGAATTGTTCGATCAAAAATTAGGATTCCCGGGAATATATTCAGCCAAAAATATCACCCCTGCAGGACTGAAATCCTGGACGGATGGAGAAATTTTCAGAGCTATTACGACTGGAGTTAACAAAGATGAAAAACCTCTCTTTCCTATCATGCCACATCCGAATTTTGGATTGCTTGATTCATCCGACATACTCTCCGTGATCGCTTATGTCCGCACACTTCCGAATATTGATCACGAGGTCGCAAAATCAAGCTCTGATTTTCCAATGAATTTTATCATTCATCTCATTCCTCAAAAAGCCCACCTGGCACCAATACCGTCAAAAAGCAACAAGGTTGATTATGGGAAATATCTGGTGACCGCTGCTTCGTGTCACACCTGTCATACAAAAGAGGAAAAAGGAAAATTTGTAGGCCCCGATTTTGGCGGTGGTAGAGAATTTTATTTGAACGATGGATTAATTCTTCGATCAGCTAACATCACACCCAGCAAAACCGGTATCGGTGCATGGACAGAAGAGATGTTCCTGAAAAAATTCAAGGACTTTGCCGACAGCAACTATGTAGCGCCAAAAATAAGTGAGATCGGATATCAGACGCTCATGCCATGGACTTCCTTTGCGCAGATGACAAACGAAGATCTGTCTTCAATCTATGCTTACCTGAAGACACTCCATCCGGTGGACAATTTTGTACTCAAGGTGGATAAAAAAGGATAGCCCGATTATTATTTATGTAACATTTATTTGACCCGGTTTTAACCGCTACCGGAGAAACCTTTTTTTTACTTTAGCGACTCTTGTATGAAATAATTCATTTATTAATTTCCTCTTTATGAAAAACGTAGGCAGTGCGCTGGCGCTATGCATGATTACTTTTTTTTCTCAACCGGCTTTTTCGCAAATCGATTTTAAACACTTTCCCATTGACTCCTTCAAACTCCCCACTATTCAATGGAAGGGAATGATACTAGGGGGCTCCCTTTCCGGTTCATACGATTACGCAAATCAATTTGCAGCTACGGACTATGACAAGTCTTCATATTTTTCACACAGACCTTCACTATCCTATTTTGGTTTTATCAACAGGCCCGACCGTCAGGCATCATATAGCTTCAGTACGAGTCCCTGGTTTTATTTGAAAAACAGAACCGGAAATGATATCATCTCCGGACGCAAGCTCATTGAAAGATACTTCAGTCCGGATGCTAATGTGTATTGGTCTCAACTTAATTATCATCAGAATTCTTTTTTCCAGTTTGGTGTGGAAGCATACCTGGACTATTCGAGAGATTATACCCGTGTAGAACGTCCGACTGACATCACGACAACACGTCGCACCATCTTCAGCAGTTCCCTGGCGCTTCCCATTGGCTTCGGTCATGGGCGTTTGGAACCTGTCTCGGATGTCACAATGGCATTGTTCCTGCTTAAAGATGTCATTGATATTGGATTGGATCCACAAGCCATTCATCAGGAAGATGTCATCGCGTTTGGCAAACTCATGGCTACCGTGAGAAATCAACGCATATTTGATACCCGTCGCAAACGAATATATGAATTAAGGACTCTTTATGATTTTATGCTTACAAAAGGATGGGTGTTGCCAAATGATCCCGGATTTTTTACTGTGCTCACAGACAAC
This sequence comes from Saprospiraceae bacterium, assembly GCA_040004485.1. Classification (GTDB taxonomy): domain Bacteria; phylum Bacteroidota; class Bacteroidia; order Chitinophagales; family Saprospiraceae; genus Opimibacter. Next base: position 2,250 of record JBDUAU010000420.1, on the reverse strand, counting down.
TGGCTTTATAATTTCGGCACAAGCAGATATTCAGGCAATCGCTGGACATATCTATTTATTCCCCGCCTGTCGCCTAATGTCAATTCAAGCAATCAAACCGATAATACCAATTCAGAAAACAAAAATCAATCCTATAGCGGTAGTCTTTCTGTCATGTATGAACATAATAAACCGCAGAGCCTTTACAGAAACTTCAGACGGATACATCATCTTCAGGCAGGTGTGTTTAATTACATCAATATATCCAATGAGGACAAAATAACTTATTCCTCATTCCTGGGAGAATTCTCAAATGAGATAGGGTATTCCTGGTATCCGAATACACGCACGAATATTTATACAGCTCTTCATGCAGACTACAGCTATCTCAAATATATTGATGTACAGGATATAGGAGATCAGAATGATCAGCACAAGATTGATCTTTCATTAAGTGGGAGTTCCACTTATTTCCTGTCTTACAAAACGCAGCTCAACCTGAGTGCCGGAATACACTATGTGCAAAATACCGGTAAAGACATTTCCATCATTGGAAGTAATTTTACAGTTCTTACAGGTTCGGAGATTATCAGTGCTAACCTGAATGCAAGCATTACTATTTCTATTTTTTAATCAGAATGAACATGAAAAATTCTTCTCCGTTCGACTGGCACTCTCACCTTTTAGGGAGACATTTATTATCTTAGTTTCCTCTTTTTTATACTAAAAACAAATCGAACTATGCCACACATTGAAATCAACTATGTAGCGATACTTATCGCCGTCGTTGCCAATTTTATTCTTGGCTTTATCTGGTACACACCACTATTCGGAAAAGCCTGGGGAAAAGAAATGGGTTTTGATATGACCCAAAAACCACCTGCGAGTACCATGGTCAAAGGAATGGTCATCATGATCATCGGTAATTTCCTGATGGCGTTTGTATTTGCGCACAACATAGCCGCATGGAATCCTGTAACCTGGGGTCTGCCCGCTTCAACCGAACCAACAATGAAAATCGCATTCCAGGCCGCATTCTTCACGTGGCTTGGATTCTTTCTGCCTCTGGATCTCAATACAGTGGCCTGGGAAATGAAGTCATGGAAATTGTTTTTCATCAACACAAGTTATCATCTGCTTTCCCTTATCGTGGTAGCGATGATCCTGATGATGATGTGAGTTGTGAATTGTGAATTGTGAGTTGTGAATTGTGAATACTTGTAACATTAACTTCGAAATGTCGGGATCATGAGTTTGTTGAGGACAAGTATAGAAGTCGAAGCCATCAATTCACATTTATTGCCTTTTGCTTATTGCCTTTTGCTTATTGCTTATTGCTTGTCGTCTGTGGTCTATAGTCAATCGTCTATGGTCCATCGTCTATTGTCTTTCATCTTTCTTTTTACCTTTACTTACAACACAACCAAAAAATAACCATTTTATGAAATCAATTTTATTTACACTTCTCTCCCTCGCATTAATCATTTCTTCTTCATGCAAAAAAGATGATTGTGTCCCCGGAAATCTGGATACGAATATCATTGGCACCTGGAATGTCAAAGCTTTAGGTCAGGATCTTGGCGTCGTTGAATTTCATGCCAATGGCACATTAATAGACCCCGATGATGCATTGATCGGTGGAGAATCAGGAGGCCAGATCCTTGATGTAAAAACATTTGAAGTTTTGTCCAACGTACTTGTACGCGTGCAAGCCGAAAATGCTGATCACTCTGCAGCCATCGCCGCTGAATATGATATCACCAGCTATACATGCGATGATGTCGTCATGAGTGTCTTTGGTCTTGAGGCCAATATGTCGAGGAAATAAATAATGAATAAGGAGTAGTGAATGCAGTGGCAGGGCTTGCCCCAGCTTGGTAGAAAGAAACTACAGGTTTGCAATTTGATTTTTCAATCGAGGCCACAGACTGCCGAAGGATGAATTTAAAAAAAGAAACTGATTCATGATGTTGATTCGACGTTGATAAACTTCGAATAGCGGATTGCAGGGGAAATTGATTTATGATATTGATTCGAAGTCGATAATCTCCGAATAGCGGATAGCAGGAAAATTCATTCTGATCCTGAAAGGATCTTACATTAATAGCCGTGGGTGAAACCCACGGATTGATGTAGGGAATGAATTTTCAACCCTGAAAGCGGTTGAATAAAAATCTCTGGCTCAATGATATCATTTTATCTCAAGGGAAATTACGTATTGGGGTTGCAATTTTTCAATCGCAGCCACAGGCTGCTTTAGGATGATTTCAA
>JBDUAU010000710.1:0-4639 GCA_040004485.1 Saprospiraceae bacterium | reverse complement strand
ATAATATTTATTTCCATCTGCCCAGGATTGAATGAGGTCGAGCCTCTTAATAAATAATTTATGATGACCCCAATAATCCCTGATTTGTTGAACCGGACCTGGAACAAACGCCTTCCAAATGGTTCTATTTTTTACCATAAAATGATTTACTGGTTTTTTAAGTCCCCTTTAGGGGATTTAGGGGTAGAAAATTACTAAGGTTGAATCAACACTATCCGCTTTGTCCGGATGGTACGACCAAAACTATCCTGAAGACGGTACAAATAAGTACCCCGCTGAAGATCTCCCAAATCCATTGCAATTGTTTTTTTAGGATCATCCACCACGACGTCTGTTTCTTTCACAGGCACACCGAGAATATTGAAGATTTTTAATTTATAATGGCCATATAGCAGATCACTCATCTGGAATCGGACAACATCAAATGTGGGATTGGGGTAAGCGAATATATCCGGCCTCGAAGGCTTTTCTGAAAATATACGCGTCACCAATGGAAATGTTTTGAATTCTATCCGTACAGGTTGATAATTGTCTTTTATTTCAATGTCTGCCCATTCCAGGCCTGTATCAGACGAAACAAATCTAAGTATCTCTTTGTACGTGATCGTCTTGAGTGCCGGAATCTGTGCTGTCACATCCATCCATGTATGACCTCGTTTCGTTTCGACCTTTAATGTTCGTTTTTCCATGATATGCTGACGAAAAACATCGTTGACTTCAGTAGGAAGGTATAATGTACCATCCCCATCCACATCTATGTCATAGGAGATTAAATAGGTGATACGACAAGAATCCGGTAGCAGCACAGGTGTCCAGCTACAGTTCAGATCATGTGGCCAGGAAAATATAGTCTGCATTTTTCCATGATAGTCATACGCATCTCCTAATCCTCCTTCAAAAAATGGTTTTAAAGCCGGTGTCAGTGAAAAGACCAATTTATTGCCTGGGCAAATCGGATTGTCCTCAATGGCCTGTACAATCTGAACTCCATTACCAGATAATTGAAGTATTGCATCCGTTTGTTTTCCATTGATAAGACTTGCGTATGTTATTTTGTCCCGTTCCCCGGTCACGACAATTCTTCTGCTTAGAGCATATGGAGCTTTGAGTGACCGGAAATCCCACACTTGCCCGGGTCCGGGAGGCGTCACCATCAGATCATCAGGTAAATATTCATTAGCATAATAGACTGTATCCTCAGCAAGCTCTGTCCACTTCATTTGCTGCGCGGAAATACCTGGCCCCAGGGACAAGAATATAAAGAGGATGATATATCTGATCATTGCAACCATTGCAGTCCTACAAATTTAAAATACTCACCCTGACGTTGCATCAATGATGCATGATCTCCTGATTCTACTATTTTCCCATCCTGCAATACGATGATCTGATCTGCATGTTGGACCGTAGAAAGCCTGTGTGCAATGACAATGGACGTACGTCCTTCCATTACTTTTGAAAGTGCTCCCTGAACCAGCCGTTCGGATTTTGAATCAAGAGAAGCTGTAGCTTCATCAAGAATCAGAATCGGAGGATTCACAAGAAGTGCCCTCGCTAATGTCAATCGCTGTCGCTCTCCCCCACTCAATGTACTTCCTCTGTCACCAAGAACAGTATTATACCCTAATGGTTGACTCATGATGAATTCATGCATTTGCGCTATGGTCGCCACATCTATGACTTCTTCCATCGTTGCTTCAGGTTTTCCAAAAGCAATATTGTTGAAGATAGTATCATGAAAGAGTACAGGATCCTGGTTGACAATGCCCATCAGGCTGCGAAGCTGCTTGATATTAAATTCCCTTATGTCTGTACCGTCAAAATATATATGGCCTACAGTCACATCATGAAAGCGTGGCAATAAATCAGCTAATGTTGATTTACCGGACCCACTTGAGCCAATGATGGCCAATATCTGTCCTTTCGGAATGGTCAGATTAATATTTTTCAGGACCCAATCTCCTCCTTCATTGTATTGAAATCCTACATTTTCAAAGACGATGGATTTTTCAAAAGAATTAATTTGTTTTGGTTCGCTCTTCTCGACGATTTCCTCTTTGTTGTCAATTATCTCATTGACTCGTTCAACAGCAGCAAGCCCTTTCTGAATATTATAGTAGGCAGATGAAAATGATTTAGAAGGTGCAATCACATTGAAGAAGGCATATAGAAATGCAAAAAAAGTTTCCGGTTTTATTTCTGAAGTAAACACCAGGTGAGCTCCGTACCAAAGCAATACAGATACGATGACAATACCCAGTGTTTCAGATAAGGGTGATGATAAATCCCGTCTGTACATGATGCGGGTAAGTAATTTTTTATACCGTTCATTGATTACGCTGAACCGGTTCCGCTGGTATTGCTGCGCATTGAAACCCTGGATAATACGCATGCCATTAAGACTTTCTTCGACATGAATCACCAGATCGGCTAACCGGCTTTGTGCTTCCTTCGATTGGCGTTTTAAATTCCGGCTTATTCGTCCGACGATAAAAACCGTGATGAGAATAAGTATAAAAACAAATATGGTCAGCCTTAGACTTGTAAATAACATAAAGGTGATGCTGCCAATAATCACAATTGGCTCCTTAAAAACGGCTTCAATGACATTTAATATCGAATATTCTATTTCCTGCACATCTGTACTAATTCTTGACATCAGGTCACCTTTCTTTCCACGTGTAAAATAAGCCAGTGGCAGCTGCATGTACTTTTCAAAAACAGCATTACGCACATCCCGGACTATACCATTTCGCACTTGTGCCATAAATACAAGCGACAGGTATCTAAAAAAATTCTTCAGAAAAAAAATAATGACGAAAGTGATACACACCAGGAGCAAAGCTGTCTCCTGTGAATACAGCTCAACCAACCGCCCAAAGACATATTCAAGCCATGACTGAATATTATTGACGCTAAATGCAACCGGTGCAGTGGATGGCTTAACACGTCCGAAAAGAATTTGAAAAAATGGAATAATGATCGGGATACTGATCACCATGGAAATAGCCATCAGTATATTGCAAAGGATGTTCATCAGAACAGGCCCTTTGTATCGCCTCAGATAAAACATTAACTGACGTGCAGGGGTTTGCCCTTGAGTCACCATCAATCTTCCAGCTTGAAATGATCGAGGAAGCCGGTATTGAAATCTCCTTTTCTGAATTGCGGGTCCTGCATCAGTTTTTTATGGAATGGTATCGTGGTCTTGATGCCTTCAACGATAAATTCATCAAGCGCCCTTTGCATTTTCAGAATGCAATCCTCCCGTGTTGGAGCTTTACAAATAAGCTTCGCGATCAGACTGTCATAATATGGAGGAATAGTATACCCTGCATACACATGTGTATCTACTCGAACACCATGGCCCTTCGGACTGTGAAAGGATGTGATCGTTCCCGGGCTTGGCATGAAATTATTATAAGGATCTTCCGCATTTATACGACATTCCATTGCGTGATTGTTGGGATAATAATTTTTCCCGGAGATCGGTATGCCGGCGGCAACTTTGATTTGTTCTTTGATCAGATCATGATCGATGACTTCTTCGGTCACAGGGTGTTCTACCTGTATCCGAGTGTTCATCTCCATGAAATAAAAGTTCTTGTTTTTGTCTACCAGGAATTCTATCGTACCAACGCCTTCGTAATCAATGGCCTTTCCGGCCTTAATAGCGGCTTTCCCCATTTTATTTCGCAGGGATTCATCCATAAACGGAGAAGGTGATTCTTCTAGTAATTTTTGATGACGACGCTGGATTGAACATTCTCTTTCTGAAAGATGCACGACATGTCCATGCTGATCACCGACGATTTGAAATTCTATGTGACGTGGTTGCTCAATAAATTTTTCGATGTAAATACCATCATTGCCAAAAGAGGCCTTTGCTTCTTTACGGGCTTTATCATACAATTCTTCTATTTCCTTTTCATTCCAGACAACGCGCATCCCTTTACCTCCTCCACCGGCAGTTGCTTTCATGATGACAGGATAACCAATGTCTTTGCAAATCTTGCGCGCGTGGGCGGCATCCTGTACAAGTCCACCACTACCGGGTACAACAGGAACACCAGCTTTAATCATCGTTTCCTTGGCCGTGATCTTATCACCCATCATCGAAATCATATGAGGAGTAGGGCCGATAAATTTCACACCATACTCTTTACACACTTCGGCGAAATCTGCATTCTCTGCCAGAAATCCATAACCCGGATGAATAGCATCTGCATTTGTAATCTCTACAGCAGCCATAATCCTGGGAATACTGAGATATGAATCGCTTGACTTCGGAGGTCCTATGCATACAGCCTCATCTGCAAAACGTACATGCAAACTATTTTTGTCAGCCGTGCTATATACTGCCACGGTACTGATGCCCATCTCTTTACAGGTTCTGATCACACGTAAGGCAATCTCACCTCTATTCGCAATGAGTATCTTTTTGAACATCAGGAAAAGATCTGGTTAACAAATGAATTTGAAAATTTGATAGCTTGAATAAGAAAACGATCTTTCCTTCAACCATTAGGATCAACGAGGAACAAGACTTGATCGTATTCAACAGGTGAAGCATCTTCAACTACTATCTTTACAATCTTGCCTGCCACTTCAGATTCGATCTCGTTGAAAAGTTTCATGG
>JBDUAU010000219.1:0-4641 GCA_040004485.1 Saprospiraceae bacterium | reverse complement strand
CCAACTGCATTCTTGCTTATCTTGACCGCGTATACATCGATCATTCGATAGCGCATTCAAAAAATGAATAACAAGAAAAGGGCTTCAAATAAATTATTAAGATTTTGGAAACTGCTTGGACCCGGATTGGTAACAGGCTCAAGCGATGATGATCCTTCGGGTATTGCTACGTATTCACAGGCAGGGGCAGCATTCGGGCTGTCGACATTGTGGACATCGATAGTCGCATTTCCATTGATGGCTTCTATACAGCAGATGTGTGCCCGTATAGGAGTGGTGACTTCCCAGGGTTTGACAGGAACGCTTAAGAAACATTATCCAAGACCTGTTTTGTATTTGATGTTGGTATTTAGTTTTCCGGCCATCGTGATGAATATTGGTGCCGACATTGCAGGCATGGGCGCTGTAGGAAATCTCTTGTTCCCCGCTATTGCAGCCAACTATTTCAGTGTTCTGTTTACAATCCTGCTTTTAGGGTTAATTATTTATTTGCCCTATCAGAAGATTGCATCTATCCTGAAGTACATGTGCATTGTGATGTTGGTTTATTTTATTGTCCCGTTTTTATACAAACAGGATTTTACAGAAATCATGAAATCAACATTTATTCCCACGATCAGATTTGACAAAGCGTTTATCGCCATTCTGGTGGGCATTCTGGGTACGACGATTTCGCCTTACCTTTTCTTCTGGCAGGCATCTGTCGAAGTGGAGGAAATGAAGCATAGGAAAAAACATCTGATTGTCAACAAAAAGATAATTCATGAGATAGATCAGGATGTGGATTTTGGAATGACATTTTCCGGTTTGGTGATGTATTTTATTATTCTGACCACCGGGACAGTTTTGTTTAAGGGCGGCATACATCAGATTGATACTGTTGAACAAGCCGCGATGGCATTGAAACCATTAGCCGGTAACATGGCTTATCTTCTTTTTGCTATAGGCGTGATCGGAACAGGGCTGATTGCTATTCCGGTATTGAGTGGCTCTATTTCGTACATCATTACTGAAACATTTGGATGGGAACAGGGGCTTGATAAAAAATTTCATGAGGCAAAGGGATTTTATGTAATCATTGCCATTTCACTTATCCTGGGCCTGTCGTTGAATTACATCGGCATTTCACCGATCAAAGCATTGATTTATACAGCTGTACTTTACGGGCTCACAGCTCCTGTACTCATTGCCATTATCCTTCATATTTCCAACAATAAAAAGATAATGGGCAAAAATGTAAATGGAAGAGTCACAAATATTCTGGGTTTTGCAGCGTTCCTCATCATGACCACTGCAGCCGGGATTTTAATTTATCTGCAATTATCAGGATCGTAAAGCATAAAAGCTAAACGGCATACCGGTATATACGCCAACTCAATAATAGGGATATGTATTAATGGGTACGACCAGGTTATACTTTGATTGCAGGAAAGCGACGACATCTTCTATTTGTTTGGTGTAGTTCGTAGTGGTATAATTATTCAATGTGTTGATCTAATAAATGCATGCATCTATATATATTGTTTCATTTTTAGAATTCTATAAAATCCAATTCAAAATGAAAACAGTATCAATACTTCGCTTCTTACTTGCCGCCGCATTTTTGACAGCTTCAGTTTCCGCATGGACACAAGGCATTACCACACCAAGGACACCCAGCCCTGCCGCCACTGTATCCCAAACCATCGGCATATCCAAAGTCACAGTCGACTATTCAAGACCATCAGTGAAAGGCCGTGTGATCTGGGGGGACCTGGTACCTTATGGATGGAATGTTCAAAACTTCGGCAATCAAAAATCAGCTCCATGGCGTGCCGGGGCAAATGAAAATACAACAATTGAATTTTCACATCCAGTAAAAGTAGAAGGGAAGGATGTACCTGCAGGCCGCTATGGTATGTTTTTCACCATCAGTAATGATGGCAGCGGCGAATTGATCCTATCCAAAGACAGTCGTTCATGGGGAAGTTTTTTTTATGAAGCAGATCATGATCAGTTGCGCGCTAAAATTCAAACACGCGAACATGCCATGACCGAACTGTTGACCTATGATTTTATCAATCTCACCAAAAATTCAGGTGAGCTTGTTTTGAACTGGGAGAACAAACAATTCCCCGTCAAAATTGAATTTGCAGTAGATGACATCGTCATGGCGAATGCAGCTGAAGAATTAAAAAACGTTGTTGGTTTCAACTGGCAGGGATATGCATCTGCGGCTAATTATGCTCTTCAAAATAAAATCAACACCGATCAGGCGATCAAATGGATTGACCAGGCTATAGCTACAAATCCGAGTTTCAACACACTCAATACAAAGGCAGGATTGCTTGAATTACAGGGAAAGAAATCTGAAGCAGATAAAATCAAAGCAGACGCCATTGCACTGGCAACAGAAAATGAACTCAACACGTATGGATATCAACTGTTGAATCAGGGTGACCAGGACGGAGCTATCAAATATCTGAAGATGAATACCGAAAGACATCCTGATAGTGCAAATGCCTGGGATAGTCTCGGCGAAGCTTATGCCATCAAAGGCGATAAAGAAAATGCAATTAAGAAATTTAAGAAATCTCTATCCCTAAATCCGACCGAAGCAACGAAAGCAAATTCGGAGAAGTATCTGAAGAAACTGGGAGGGATGTGATAACCCCCTAGCCCCCTAAAGGGGGAAATTAGTAATGTTATTTCTAAGTGACTTTCGGTTTCGCCTCCTCCCCCATGATGCTTCGACACATTCGACTAGCTCAGTGTGACGCCTGCTTTTGCACCTCCTTGTGTCATAACTTATCTATGGGGCATTTGGTGATATTTTTTCTAAGTGACTCCTAAGTGCGCTTAAGATTATAAGTGGTAAATTTTGTTGTAATGGGAATTGGTGAAATTTTTTCTAAGTGACTGCTAAGTGTCCTTAAGTTCCTAAGTGGTAAAATTTATTTTTATAAATCTCACGTCTCACGATTCACGGATAGCTACTTGAGAAGAAAAGTTTTAACTCACGCAACCTCTGGCATCCCGCCGTCGTCTGTAGCGTGAATCAATTCCATGGATCTCATTCCATCACGGTGAACGAACAAGAACTGATCAAAGGGTGTATCTCTCGCGAACGGAGCGCCCAGAAAAGTCTCTATGATACATTTTCCCCGAAGATGTATGCCCTGTGCTGTCGCTATGTGAAGGATCCCTGGCTCATTCGCGCAAAGCTTTCGCATCAGCAAAACTCCGGTTTGCGAAATAAACAGAAACATCAAAAACGGAAGATATATAAAGCGCATCTTTGGATACCCGCAATGAGTGTAGGAAAGAACGCAATAGCAGATCCTTTAGAATTAGGATAATGGGGTATATTTGATTGCGTGTATATTAGTGTTATCTGCAAGCCTATGGCGACACGATTCAAATTTTCAGACAGACTTTTTTAAACAGAGAATAAACTCAAAATGAAAAATATAATTAAAATTTCCTTACTTGTTTCCTTTCTTTTAAGCGGAAAGATCAGCTTCGCTCAGGTTACACCTGAAGTGCGAAGTAAAATGCTGGCTCGTGCTGCTGAACTTGAATTAAAGACATCGTATAATGCACCACCAGGTGATGCACTTTCACACCATACTGCGGGATATGCAAAAATTATGTGTTCCGCGATTTTCATCACAGGGTTAACACCCGAATTTGCCGCGGAGAACGTGGGCTATTTTACTTCTCCATACTTAGAAAGAGCAAAAGTTGGGAAGCCAATCATAGATTATAAAATGAAAACTGTCTCCATCAAGCTTCCCAATGGAGTTACCCGAACTGCAATTTATACAGGCGACCAAGGTTGTGTTTGCTTAACAGAAGGGAGTGATTCTCTGTACTTCAAACCCGTAAAAGTTTCTCGTAACCTGCCAGACGCTGTTACGACCTCATGGCCAATCGGAGATATGTTACCAACTACTGACATGCCTTCTAACATTGACATGACCAAAATCGAACAAGCAATAGATTCTGCATTTGCACCAGCCGAAGCACTAACAGCAGCTTTTGTAGTAACCTACAAAGGCAGAATTATTGGCGAACGATATGCTGATGGAATCAATACAAATACAGCTTTGGAAAGTTGGTCTATGGGTAAAAGCCTTTCAGCCACTTTAATGGGGATACTTATTCGTCAGGGAGTATATACATTGGAGCAACCTGCACCAATTCCTCAATGGCAAGGCAAAGGTGACGGACGAGCCAAAATCAGAATTATGGACATCATGCATATGTCAAGCGGTTTGTATTGCAGAGCACCACAAGACCCAGACTACGACCCTTCGGTAGGATACCCAGACCATTTATACCTATATACCGGCGGAATAAATTCATTTGAGTATGCTGCTAATCTACCTCAACAATGGCTACCAAATAGTGTTGGTCGTTACCGCAATTGTGACCCCGTACTCATAAATTATCTAAATCTCTTAGGAATAGAAGGCAAGGGTGAAAATTATTACACTTTCCCCCAAAAGGAGTTGTTTGACAAAATTGGTATTCGTACCATGGTGATGGAGACTGACCCTTATGGTAATTTTTTAACGCAAGGATATGAGTTCGCCTCTGCCCGAGATTGGGCAAGATTAGGTAACCTTTATTTACAAGACGGCATTTGGAATGGTGAAC
>JBDUAU010000343.1:0-4648 GCA_040004485.1 Saprospiraceae bacterium | reverse complement strand
AGTAACGAGTGACAAGTAACGAGTGACAAGTAACGAGTGACAAGTAACGAGTGACGAGTGACAAGTGACAAGTGACAAGTAACGAGTAACGAGTGACAAGTAACGAGTGACAAGTAACGAGTAACGAGTAACGAGTGACAAGTAACGAGTAACGAGTAACGAGTGACAAGTAACGAGTAACGAGTAACGAGTAACGAGTAACGAGTGACAAGTAACGAGTGACAAGTAACGAGTGACAAGTAACGAGTGACAAGTAACGAGTAAACCAGTGACCAGTAAACAGTAACAGCTGAAAATTGCAGGTCTAACCACAGCACGAGGATGATTGGTGCAGGTTGATGTATTTAATTTTAGATTTTAAATTTTTTAAAATCGAAATTCAGTTAGGCTATCATTTTTGCTTTGGAATGACTCCGTCTTCGGTAAGCGCATCTAATATTCCTGAATTTAAGTCAAATTGAGGTTTGAAGTCGAGCTCTTTCCTTAGTTTCGTATTGTCTACACGCCAGTTGCGCGAAGTGATTTCTTTTATTTTGAAAGGACTTACATGTAATGGCTTCTTGCGTATACGTGCTAGAATTAATCTGATATTGGCGATGCCAAGTAAAAGGTTTCTGGATAATCTGACCTTTCGTGTTTTAACCCCGAGGTGCTTTGCCATGTATTCGTTGACCTTTGATGGCTCATAATCATTGCCATCCGAAACCACATAAATCTGATGGTGTACATTCTTATCTACAGCGTCCCATAAAGCTCTTACCAGGTCTTTTACATAAACAAAACTCACGAGTTGACCCTTAGGACCTACACTGACTGCAATACCTTTTTTTACAATTTTTAAAATCTCGTGGATGAACTTTGTATCTCTTGGGCCATACACAGATGTAGGCCTGAAAATAACCCAATCGAGATTTGGCGTGGCCATAATTATCTTTTCAGCTTCATATTTGCTTATGCCATATGGCGTAAATGGTTTAGGAATTGTTTCTTCGTTGATAGGCATCATCGTGACAGGATCTCCCGGGCCTAAAGCCTGAAGGCTACTGATGAACACAAATTTCTTAAACGAGGGCTGAGTTCTTAATAATTCATGAATAAAGAAGTCGGTAAATTCAACATTGCCTTCATAAAACTCTTCAATTCTTTCAGGCCTGGTAACACCTGCGCAATGGATGACATATTCGAATCCTCCTGTCTCTTCAGCCAGTTTTAAAAGCCGGTCAGTAAGCGTCTCTCTCTCCGAAAATTCCAGGAAAAACCCCTTGGTTTCTTTGAATAAGGCCTTCTCTTCCGTACTGTTTCTAAAGCTTCCATATACATCATGACCTCTACGAAGACCTTCTTCCTGAAGATGTCTTCCAATAAAACCACCTGCTCCTGTAATTAACACTCTCTTTTTTTCCATAGGGAGATAAAGATAGGCAATAGGCAATAAGCAACAAGCAACAAGCAACAGACAAAAAGCAACAAGTAATACCAACAGGCAATATTTAAAAGAGATATGTTATAACCATGGTCAGTAAGAATAAAAAAATGAACAATACATTAAACATAAATATCAGTAGCAGATATCTCATGAAAAGAAATATCCATCGACCACCATAAAAACGGTTCATGGCCAATAACAGATATAAAGACATGTATAAAGCCAGTCCTACCGAAGTATAGTAAATGATTTTAGTTATTATTTCATTCTCTGTTTTTATATATATTATTAACATGTTAATACTCAGGATGACAAATAAATATGCAAATAAATAGATGGAGAAGATCAGATGTTCTACATAATTACGTCGCTTCCTGATATATAATAGTTTTAAAAAGAATGCAAAAAAGGGCATGCTCAAAAATAATAATTGAGGAAGCTTATGAAAAGCTTCTCTTGAAACATCAGATAATATACTGGCTTCATCTCCTTCGTGTTTTTTGGACAACTCTTCCTTTCTCTTGTCGGCTCTATTATCAAGCCATTCTTCCAACCATCCGATTTTCGCTGTATCTGTTTCCACAGGGATTGAACTTTTAACAGACAAATCGTCATTCGAAGTATCACCCTCTACTCTGCTTATACTATCCAATTTTAATTTAACCCCCTTTTTTAATAATAGGGCATAGACAGTATCCGGTGAACCTTCTAAAAATTTTCTTTCTTGTTCAAGATTATATAGTCTTTTATTATAATTGAATTTGGGCTCGGTGCGCACACTCAAATTATCAGCATTCACCAAATAAAACAGAATTAGGAAAAATACAGTAGACGCGAAAACATAAAAGCGAAGTGGTTCAAGATTAAGGCTTCTTTTGCCATCCATGTATTCCTTCGGTACCTGGCCCGGTTTCAAAATAAGCATCTTCAACGTGTGCCAGAATTTTCCATCATAATGGAACATATCCTGTATATAATGAATAATGAGATGAAAAGCTGAGTCGTGGATCTCAAGATTTTCCTGACCACAATGGGTACAGAATCTTTCTTCGACGGTATGGCCGCAGTTCAGACAGTTTTTTTCTTCACGTAATTTTTTAGGGCCCATACCACAGATTAATCAGATTTCTCAGAATTGAACGAGGTATATTATTTCAACTCTTACCTTTAGGATTCTATGGTTGAAGATATAAGTTCATTTCAATACCTTGTTAAAGCAGGTATTCCTGCTGATCTCCCGCCTTTTAAAGGCCGGGATGAATCCATCCAGCATGCCCCGGTGCGGAATATTCAGGATATAACGACGGAAGACAGAAGGTTGGCGTTGACAAATGCACTCAGGTATTTTCCAAAACGTCTTCATGAGGTACTTGCATCAGAATTTGCCATGGAGCTCGAGATTTATGGTCGCATTTATATGTATAGATACCGGCCAACTTATGCGATGGATTCGCGACCTATAGATCACTATCCTGCAAAAATTAAAAAGGCTGCGGCGATCATGCTCATGATTCAAAACAATCTTGATCCATTGGTAGCAAAATATCCCCATGAACTGATCACGTATGGAGGAAATGGTGCTGTCTTTCAAAACTGGGCACAATATCTCCTCACGATGAAATACCTGAGTGACATGACCGAAGAACAAACACTCATCTTGTATTCAGGTCATCCGCTTGGATTATTTCCTTCTCATCCAAATGCACCGCGTGTAGTGATTACGAATGGCATGATGGTTCCAAATTATAGTTCGAAGGATGACTGGAATAAATTCAATGCACTGGGTGTGACGCAGTATGGACAAATGACAGCAGGATCATTCATGTATATTGGCCCTCAGGGCATAGTGCATGGAACTACGATCACCCTACTCAATGCGGGCAGACTGAAAGGATTAGGTGATTCGCTACGAGGAAAAGCATTTGTCACTTCAGGTCTCGGAGGTATGTCCGGAGCACAAGCAAGAGCGATGCTCATCACCGGTGCAACAGGAATCATTGCAGAAGTGGATCGTGACGCTATAAGACAACGAATAGCAGATCATTATATCAGGCAGGAAGATTTATATGAGGATGTGTATGAATTGCTACACCAGTTTTTACAGTCAAAAAACTCAGGAGAACCCAGATGTTTTGTTTACAGTGGTAACATCGTGGATCTATGGGAAGCAATTGTTGAAAAATTTATCCATATCGAATTGGGTTCTGATCAGACATCGTGTCACAATATTGATCAGATGGGCTATTGTCCGGCAGGCTATTCGTTTGAAGAAGCAAAAGAATTATTACAGGATGATAAGCCTGCATTTAAAGAAGCGATAAAAAATTCATTGCATCGGCATATTCATGCGATTAATATTCTGACAGCGCGAGGTATGTACTTTTGGGATTATGGAAATGCATTTTTATATGAAGCGGCTAAAGCAGGAGCCGATGTGAAAGACAGTAGTAAACCATCAGGATTCAGGTATCCTTCTTATGTGGAGGATATTGTCGGGCCATTGTGTTTTGATTTCGGGTTTGGGCCATTTCGATGGGTTTGTACTTCCGGCTTGAATGAAGATCTTGAAACGACAGATATCATAGCCGCTGAAACGATTCGAGATCTTCTTTTGGATTGCGCTGAAGATGTAAAAGGTCAATGGCATGATAATCTCCAATGGATTGAAAATGCAAAGAGAGACATTCCACAGGTTGGGAGTAAATCAAGAATTCTGTATGCGGATGCTGAAGGAAGAATTGAAATCGCGAAAAGATTTAATACGGCCATTAAGGATGGCCGATTAAAAGGCCCCGTCGTACTCGGTAGAGATCATCATGATGTGAGCGGCACTGATAGTCCGTGGCGTGAGACAGCTAATATATATGATGGATCAAAATATACAGCCGACATGTCGATACACAATGTGATCGGTGATGCCATGCGCGGGGCTACTTGGGTGAGCATACACAATGGTGGCGGTACAGGATGGGGAGAAGCCATGAATGGTGGATTTGGAATGGTGCTTGATGGCAGTGAAGCCAGTGAAATAGCTTTGAAATCGATGTTATTCTGGGATGTGAATAATGGAATAGCGAGAAGAGCATGGGCAAGAAATCCGAATGCAATAGCAACAGCAATAGAATTTTTCATGCAAATGATTTTTTACCCAATGAAAGTAAACACAATTGTGAGATATAAAAAACGAATTACATTATTTTTAACTTTAAATATGTATGATGG
>JBDUAU010000114.1:0-4652 GCA_040004485.1 Saprospiraceae bacterium | reverse complement strand
CATCCCCCAGATCGAAAGGAGCTGGAGGATCAAGGACAATCACATTAATTTCATCAGACGTCGCGAGGCATCCGTCATCAAGTGTCACTGAATAGATCCCGGATGTAGTGATGGAATATAGAGGGCCATTTGAGCCGTCATTCCATGTATATGCAGAAAGAGTTGGATCGAGAGAAATAAGATATGCATCCCCGTTGCAAATGGTGACTTGTGCGGGGCCAAGATCAACAGATGGATAATTGCCGCCAAACGTCACTTCAATAGAATCGACACCCTGGTTACATCCATCGCTGACGGTTAGAGCATAAACACCGGATGATGTCACAGTAATCGTTGGTGTTGTCTCTCCGGTGCTCCACTGATAAATAGTGCCATTAACATTAGGAACTATTTCATAGGAGGAACATGCATAGACATCGTCGCCGAGATCAAGAGGAATGGCTCCAATATTCGAAATTTTAAAGTAATCCAATGAGCCGGAAGAAAATTCACCGGAAACAACCAGGTCGTCGATAAGAATTTGAATAATATTATTCGGACCCGTGAAGGTGGCATCGTTACCTGAATCTGTAATGGTCCATTGCAGCACACCATTTACATAACCATTCATTTTTTGAGTGGCTGCATCCCTGTTAAATACCACGGATACAGGCACCCCGGGTGCAAATACAACATTAGCGCCGGGTGCATAAGGATAGAATTGGAGCTTTCCGTTAAAAATATATAAGCCTTTGTCGGACCCCAGGTTTTTGAAATCAAGAATTTTTCGCCATCCTGTAACAATTAAAGGGGTGAATGTCATCTCAATGCAATACGTTTCCGGATCAATGACGCCACTGACATTGGGCCCCTGATCCGGGCCAAATACGTACTCTGTCGCGCTTAAGGTACCCCCATTTGGAACCATGGGATTTCCTCCTAAAGCGTCTATGTAAGAGCCGTTAAGTTCGTAATCATGAATAAGTTGACCATGGATTGGGAAGTTAAAGGCAAATAGCAGCCCAATGGTAAGTAAAACCTGGTTTTTCACATGGTTTGAAATGAGGAATGGAACATACGACATCATTTGACGGATGAAAGTAACGTTTAATCATCCGATGCACAACATCGTTAATTAGGTAAGGGACTGCCTAAACTCCAATGGGGAAAGGTTAGCTGTTCGTTGATTATTCTGTGCTTTTCGTTGTCTGGTGATTGTATGTGCCTAAGCCCGACTTTTGTAACGTCGCAAGGGCGGGGTTAAGATGACGGGTGGTCCTCTCATGTCATCTACCATAGACAACGCTCAATCCTGGCTTAAAGGCGGGCCAAGTAAAGTCATTCCATGTTTCTCAAAAACCTGCGCAACAACTTTTTGATCAGGTCGTCCATTTCGTGTAAGCGGTCCAAGTTCTTCGTAAAAATGGTGACCGCCTCCGGGAGTATACACTACGATCACCTCGCCAACTTCATCTGTTAAGTTAAGGAAAGCATGGGGAACTTTTGACGGCAGATATGCAAAACCGCCTTCCTTTAAGTAGGAAATTTCTTCACCAATTCTGATTTTGAAATGACCTTTCAGTATATGGATAGTTTCTTCCTGCAAGTGGTGGACATGCAAAGGCGGGCCGCTTTTCGGTGCTACCTGAACAATAAAATAATCAAATGCCCCTCCTGTATCTTCGCCGGTGACTTTGAAAATGAGATCACGGCCGGGACCTGATTGGAGCTTCAGGCCTTCTCCTTCTTTTAATACGATTTGATGTGTTTCTACGAGATTAGTTTCCATTTTGATTTTTTATAAAGTGATAAATGAAATGCCAAGTGTGCTGAATAGGGTAGCTAATATCCAAAGTGCTGGGCCAATGATACCGGGCCTCAGTGGTAGATAACCCGGTACAGGAAATGATGAACCCAATATCCGTGATGCCGGCCAGGACCAGATTAAGCCAATACCCCAGTTGACTATTTTCCCAACACATCATCAATTGCAGTTGATTAACAAATTAATGATGTAAAGATGAATGGTGGTGAAGTCTTTGGGCAATAACCAGGGTTAAGAACCGACTTAACTTAAGTTAAGAAATTATTTTTTTGACAGACGGCTTCTCAGACGGCTTAGAGATGGCGGTTCAATGTCAAGAAAGGAAGCGATGTAATGTAAAGGGATTCTTTGAAAAATATGCGGATGTTTCCTGACGAGATTCAAATACCGCTCTTCAGGCGTAAGAGATTTGACTTCGTTTAAATTGTTCATTGTCGCAAAAATCATTTTTTGTTTCTTCTCCTCAAAAAGCACCTTCAATTTTGGAATTTGCGCCTCTAATTTATCCAGGTCGCATTTTGAGATGCAGAGCAACTCGCAATCTTCCATGGCCTGAATGTATTGTTTGGCAGGCTGCTGTGTATAATAACTTTCAAAATCAGCGATCCACCAGTCTTCGAACGAAAAAAATAAAATATGCTCTCGGCCTTTTGCATCAAGAGTAAAGGTCCGTGTGCTGCCTTTATTTATATAGGCTTTCTGCTTACTTGTATTTCCAGCTTTGAGATAGAAGAAGCTTCGTGGGATGAATTCAAGTGTGAAATGAGAAAGCATCAATTCAAATTCCTCCTCAGTGAATTTCAAAGTACCGAAAAAGAGATCAATAAATTGTTGAGAAAGCGCTGAGCGATTTATTTCCATATTGGTGTTTCGTTATTATTGTCTGTCCACTGTATAATTCAGTTCAGTTACCCCACATGTAAATTGTCGCGTAGTCAATAAGTTTAGTTTTATTTTGTCTTTGATGTCTGTAAACAGTGAAATACCTCTTCCAAGAATAATAGGATTAACAAATAGCCAGTATCCGTCGATTAAGTTCAGCTGAATAAGCGAATGTGTTGCTGTCGGGCTGCCAAAAAGCAAGATATCTTCACTTCCGCCATTGCGGGATTGTTTTATTTCATTTATTCTGTCCGAAAGGTTGTCATGAATAATTTTTGTGTTAGGCAAATCCGCGTCTTTCATTGTTTTTGATAAAACAACTTTGTGAACTTTGCTATACCACTTTGAATGTTCAATTTCGTGACTAGTCGCTGTCGGCTTGTCTCCTGCGGTAGGCCAGTAATTTTCCATCATCTGAAAAGTTACTCGTCCATATAATGCCGTGTCGCCTTTCCTTATCCGTTTACCGACATGATCAAAAATTTCTTCATCAACTTTAATCCAGTCCATCTCCCCGTTCGGTCCGGCTACGAAACCGTCAAGTGATATATGCATAAATGAAATTATTTTTCTCATATAGTTCTAATTTTTATTGCTTTCTGCTACTGTCTTATTACAATGACAAATAACAATTTTATTTATGAATGTCTTTTACGGCAAGACTTATTGAAAATGCTCCTGGTTTCATGGTTTATATTTTTTTACCTGTTTTGATTTTCTCCTGATCTTGTTTGCTGAATTTTCAATTTCTAAAAATGAAACCCATAAACTAATAACCTGTTGACAATCATGGGAGAACAAAAACACCAATTAAAACAGGCTGGTTTTTTTCAAGCTTATCAAATTGTTTATTTGCATTGTCAGTAGCATACGTTGTGTCGGTTACATAACCATAAATCCAAAACATATTCATGGGGTTGCCAAGTGGATAAAGCAAACTTAGAAAGGCGACAACGGGGAGATTGAGTAAGGTCGTGATCACAACGCCTATGAATAGTGGGTATTTGATGAGCACATCTGCAAACTTATTTTGCTGTTCCTTGTCGTTCATAATTTCTGCTGTCGCCATTTCAGCAAAATATTTGCCCAGCCATTTCCCTATCATCAATACGAAGGCAACCCCCAGACCTGCAAAAACAAATACCAACCAAATCGGAAATCCTAATTGATGAAATACAAATCCTGTGTCCCCGTTTTGGAAAAAAGGTGCGATCATTAAGTAGCCGCAAAAACAGATGTAGCCGAATGAACTCATGTAAAGCAAAAACAGAAAGAACGAATTTCTTTTTTTATATTTAGAACAAAGGAAATGAAACAATGCTCCGATAAATAAACTGAACAAAGGTCCGGCAGAGACAATTATTAACATGCTGGACATTGAAAGCCCGGTGCTGTTGTAATTAGCATAGTTATGATAGAGAGTTACATCTTTGGCATGTAGCAAAATTGCTGCTGTAAAATGTCCGAGCTCATGCAATGTCATCTGCCACAAAAAAGCGATGCTAAAAAGCAGCGCAGAGTTGATAATGATGTTTCGCTTGTTCATTTCAATCCATATAAATTATTTAATTGTCAAAGTTAATTTCTTTCTGTTCGTTCAAAAATCCGCACTGGTGCCTTAGCATAACGCACCACCTGGAAGCATTGTTAGAGTAGGGCATTCAATATACTGCTGCCGGGTTAAAAATATAATGTTGCTTAGTATTTCGGATACTGACTTAGTTCCGTCCGCCCTGTTTTTCCAATACATTGTTATACGCAAGCAATAACTCAGATACAATACTGTGGATCTCCTTCCAGGATTTCCTGCTCAAGCTTAGGTGCTTCACCTGCCTTCCATAAACGTGTGCGGTGCACAACACGGTACATCAAAGGTCCGCCATCAGGGCGGTCACTGCGTTCATACGGACGCGGTATACATACAATTTCAGCCGAAAGTTGATCGGTAGTGGCAGTCACCAGGACA